>CALFIV010000068.1 GCA_937877295.1 uncultured Clostridia bacterium | reverse complement strand
CCTAAGAATCAGGAGATCCATATGAGACAGAAGTATTACATCACGACCGCGATCGCGTACGCGTCGGGCAAGCCGCACATCGGCAACACCTACGAGGCGATTCTGGCGGATTCCATCGCGCGGTTCAAGCGCTATGAGGGCTACGACGTCTACCTGCAGACCGGTACGGACGAGCATGGCCAGAAGATCGAGGAAAAGGCAAAGAACGCAGGCGTCACGCCGCAGGAATACGTGGACGGCGTTGCGGGCGAGATCAAGCGCCTTTGGGATCTGATGGGCACAAGCTACAACCGCTTCATCCGCACCACGGACGAGGATCACGTCAAAGCCGTGCAGAAGATCTTCAAGTATATGTATGACAAGGGCGATATCTACAAGGGCTGCTACGAAGGCATGTACTGCGTGCCGTGCGAGTCGTTCTTTACGCCCTCGCAACTTGTCGACGGCAAGTGCCCCGACTGCGGCCGCGACGTACAGCCCGCGAAGGAGGAAGCGTACTTCTTCAAAATGAGCAAGTATGCCGATCGCCTGATCGACTACATCAACACGCATCCCGATTTCATCAAGCCCGTTTCGCGCAAGAACGAGATGATGAACAACTTCCTGCTGCCGGGTCTTCAGGACCTGTGCGTTTCCCGCACGTCGTTTTCGTGGGGCATTCCGGTCGACTTCGATCCGAAGCACGTCGTCTACGTCTGGCTCGACGCGCTTGCCAACTACATCACCTGCATCGGCTATGAATGCGGCGGCGAATCGTCAGAGCTGTTTTCAAAGCTTTGGCCGGCGGACCTGCACGTCATCGGCAAGGATATCATCCGTTTCCACACGATCTACTGGCCGATCTTCCTGATGTCGCTGGATCTGCCGCTGCCCAAGACCGTGTTTGGCCATCCGTGGCTTTTACAGGAGGGCGGCAAGATGAGCAAATCGAAGGGCAACGTCATGTATGCCGACGATCTCGCAGAGCTGTTCGGCGTCGATGCGGTGCGCTACTTCGTGTTGCACGATATGCCGTTTGACAACGACGGCACGATCACGTGGGATCTGCTGATCGAGCGGTTCAATGCGGACCTTGCGAATACGCTCGGCAACCTTGTCAACCGCACCGTCGCGATGAGCAACAAATACTTCGGCGGCACGGTCCGTCAGACCGGCGTTGAAGAACCGGTCGACGCGGAGCTTAAGGTCGTCGCGACCGGCGCGCGCGATCGCGTCAAAAAGGCGATGGACGATCTGCGCATCGCAGACGCGCTGAACGAGCTGTTCAACATCTTCCGCCGCTGCAACAAATACATCGACGAGACCGCGCCGTGGGTGCTCGCAAAAGATCCCGAGAAGGCGGACCGTCTCGCGGAGGTTCTGTATAATCTCATCGAGAGCATTTCGATCGGCGCAAACCTGCTTTCGCCGTTTCTGCCGACCACCGCGGAGCGCATGCTTGCGCAGCTCAATGCCGAACCGCGCGAGATCGGGACGCTGGAGACCTTCGGCCTTTATGCGAGCGGCATGAAGGTCGCCGAAAAGCCGGAAATCCTCTTTGCGCGTCTCGAACAGAAGGCCATGACGGAACAGATCGATGCGCTCATGAAAAAGTACGAAAAGCCCGCCGAGCCGGAAGCGCCCGCGGCTTTACCGATCAAGGATGAGATCGCCTACGAAGACTTTGAAAAACTCGATCTGCGTCTTGCCAAGGTCGTCGCGTGCGAGGAGGTCAAGCGCTCCAAGAAGCTTTTGAAGCTCACGGTTTCGCTCGGCAGTGAACAGCGCACGGTCGTGTCCGGCATCAAGAACTGGTACAAACCCGAAGACCTTGTGGGCAAGACGGTCGTGCTGGTCGCGAACCTCAAGCCGGCGACCATATGCGGCGTCGAAAGTCACGGCATGATCCTGTGCGCATCCGATCCGGAGGACAAGGAGCTTGCGTTCGTCACCCCGGAAAAGGCGCTGACCGAGGGCTGGGTGGTTCGGTGATGAACATCTTCGACACACATGCACATCTTCTGGACGAGCAGTTTGACGCGGATCGCGAGCAGCTGCTCGTCTCGCTTCCCGAGGCGGGCATTCGGCACGTCATGGAGGCGTGCTGCGATGAAGCGGGCATCGATCGCGTGGTCGAGCTCGTCGCGCGCGTACCGTATTTTTACGGCAGCGCCGGCGTACATCCGCATTCGGCAGACGAATTCCGGCCGGAAACGCTCGAACATATCCGGACGGCGCTCACGCACGAACGCATGGTCGCGATCGGTGAGATCGGGTTGGATTATCATTACGATTTCTCGCCGCGCGACGTACAGCGCGATTGCTTCGACGCGCAGCTTGCACTTTCGGCGGAGCTGCGTCGTCCCATTATCATTCACGACCGCGAGGCGCACGGCGACTGTATGGACCTTCTGCGGCGCTACCGCGGCAGGCTGTCCGGCGTCATGCATTGCTTTTCCGCAAGCTACGAGATCGCAAAGGAATGCATCGATCTCGGGCTGTTCGTCGCGTTCGGCGGCGCGCTGACCTTCAAAAACGCGGTCAATCAGTGGGCGATCGCATCCAAGCTGCCGCTTGAACGGCTGCTGATCGAGACGGATTGTCCGTATATGACGCCTGTGCCGTTTCGCGGAAAGCGCAATGACCCGAGCTATATTGTCCACACCCTGAAAAAGCTCGCCGCGCTCAGAGACATGGACGAGGAGGAGCTTTCCGAGATCCTGTATCAAAACAGCTTCCGTGCGTTCGGCATTGAATAGCAAAATGACTGTTCAGAAAGTCCAAATCGTGTCATCCGAGGCAAAGCCGAATGATCCTGTACTTTATGAACAGCCTTTTTTGATTGGTTGCGTATCCGTGGAGATTCTTCGACGGCTTCGCCGTCTCAGAATGACAGGGCTATAGAACAGCCCCTTTTTCTGTTGAACGTTTACGGCTCTCCGTCGCCTTCGGACTGTACAGGCGTCGCCGTGGGCTTCGGCGTATTGGTCGGTGCGGGGGTGATCACCGCGCTGCCGATCTTGAACTTGGGGTAGATGACGCCGTAGACCGAAAGCTCGGAGTATACGGTTTTCTGAAGCCTGCCGTCCACATACTTGTCGACGTAGGTCTGCACCTTGTAGCCGTTGTGCGCGTTGCGGATCTGGATCGGCTTCGCGCTGGCCAGCATGGTTTTATCGACCTCATATTCGTACTTGGATTCGTCGTTTGCAGGCGTCATTTCGAGGATCTCGTTGCGGCAGCGGTATTCGACGCCGTCCTGCTTTTGCCCGTAAATTTCGACGTTGATGTCCTTGCGCCGGTTGCTCGACTTGTTCTTCGTGATGTACACGAACATGTAGATCGTGCTGCCGGTGTCGTTGCGGAAGCTGAAATCGATGTGTCCGTAATCGACGGTCGCGTCGAAGCCGAGGCCCTTCTCAAAATCGGTCGTGACATAGTCGGACGGGATGCTGTGCCCTCTGCGGCTGATGTCGGTCACGCCCGCGCGCAGCAGGGCGTTGAACATTGTCGTGCTGATCTGGCAGACGCCGCCGCCGGGCTCTTTGCGGTAGCCCTGACCCTGATAGACCGCGTTTGCAAGCGCCCAGCCCTTCTTTTCACTGCGCTCGCCGGTCGCTTTGTTGAAGCTGAAGCTCTTTCCGGGCTTCAGTTCCGTCACCTGCATCATAGCCACGGCTTTGGAGATGTTCGCATCGCGCGCCATCGCGTTTTCGACGGCGGCGGCGTCCATCGAGGACGTGCCCTTGAAGCGGTAGTTGGTGGAATAGCTTGCGATCAGCGAATACTGCGCTTTCAGCTTGTCGACGGTGATCTCCGGTTCGGAAACCGTGACGGAAGGCGTCAGCGTCGTGTTGAAGCTGCCGGAGTTGACCGCGTCGAAGATCTGCTGCTCCAGCGCGTCGGCGTCGATCTTTGCGCCGTTTTCACCCGCGGTGTAATCCCAGTACGGCTGATAGTAGACCACGCCGTCGATCTTGTTCGACGTGTATTGCACTTCGGCCTGCGCGTTGACCGCATGGCTCGGGATCTGTTCGTTGAGCGCGTTGAGCGACTGGCGCAGCGTTGCGGAATCGATTGAAGGCTTCAGATGAAGCGCGGCGGCAGAGTCGCTTTGCGCAGCCTGCAGCAGCGCGTCCTCCAAAGACGCCGAATAGTCGAGGCCGATGCCGTCTGCGTCCAGCGTCAAAGAATACTGCTCGTATTCGACCGTGATCGCAACGGCGTTTTTGTTCTGCGCCGCCATGCTTTCCAGCTTTTGCCGCGCTTCAGATCGTAAG
>CALFIV010000067.1 GCA_937877295.1 uncultured Clostridia bacterium | reverse complement strand
TCCCTCCCCCCTTGTCAATACCTTTTTCCCTTTTTTCGACAATATATTTTAGTTGCACTAAAAAATCGGAAGCACCGTTTGATGCTTCCGATCCAAACGCTTCTTATTTACGAAATCATGTCGCCCTGATGTGCGATGAGAGTTGCGTCGTAAACGCCGTCGACGCGCAGGAATTTGTCGACGAAGCCGGTCTCGCTGGACTTGACGCGCAGCTCGACTGCAAGCTCGATGCCCTCACGCTGGACAGTCTTGGACTTGACGCGCGCGTACGGGATCTGTGCGACCATGGACTTGATTTGCTTCGAAGCGCGTTCTTCATAGTGCAGGATCAAAAGGTACGGCAGGGACGCCTTCTTCTTGGACGAAGCGAGCAGCAGCATAAAGAGACCGATCATGCCTGCGCCGATGATGGCCGCAAGAATGAAGCCTGCGCCGAGTGCAATGCCCTCGCCGATCGCCCAGAACATGAACACGGTGTCGATCGGATCTTTGATCGCGGTACGGAAACGCACGATGGACAACGCGCCGACCATGCCGAGCGAAAGCTTCAGGTTGTTCGACATGAACAGGATGACCATGGCGGAGACCATCGTAAGCATGACAAGACTCATGTTGAAGGTCTTGGAATAGATGACGCCGGAGAAGGTCAGCCGGTAGATGAGGTACACAAACATACCGATCAAGAATGCGAGAATGACTGTGACGATCGTCGCGGGTACCTGATTGGTTGAGAAGTTGAAGACTTCCAAAAACAAGTTTTTCAGAGATTCCATACTATCCTCCAGTTGAATTACTTTCTTTCCTTATAAAATCAGCAGTCGTATTGTCTGCAAAAGAGGTACTTACTCGCCGCAGTCTTGATCGACGAAGGCAGTTGAATGAGCGCTGCGATGTGCGGATCGAGGTATGCATTGTATTTGACCTCGAGCACGCATTGTCCGAGCAGCTCCGTTGCCGGATAGGTGATCGCGTGGGCGTTAAACAAATCGGTTGAAAAATAACCGGTGCGGATGTTGCGGTCGAGCGTGATGCGCACATCCTCCAACGGAAATACGAACGGCTGCCGATAGTAATCGACGAGCACTTTGGGCTTCAGCCCTTCTGTGCGCAGCGCGGCGTACGCTTCCTTGGCAAACGGTTCTTGCCGATAGAGCAGAAACGTATATGCGCCGCCGAGCAGAGCGTTGCATTCCTTGCGCGTAAGCGACAGGCTGTCCTTTTTGATGAACTGACCGTTTTTATGCTTGCGCTCAAGCTTGATGACGCGATCGGAATAGTTGTAGATGCGGATGCGCCACTTGTCGCGGTACTGCACGCCCGCAACCTTCTCCTCCACCGCCGAATCGTACGCGTCGTCGAAATAGAGACTGCGGATGGCATAGCCGCCGCCTGTTTTGGCTGCGTACGGATCGGGTGACAGCATGGCGTTTAAGCGAATCGCCAGAAGCTCCGCGTCCGCGTCGCTGATCACGTATTTGAGCTCGTGCCGATAGCCCTTGGCGTTCGGCTTCGGTTGGATGAAGCTCATGAAATCTTGCCTACCTTTCCGAACAGCTGGATCATCTCGTCGTCGGTCAGACGATAGTTCGTGTGTTCGTTGATGAATTTCTGGCAGTAATACAGATACCAGTCCTGATAGTTTCTCGCGTACTGGCGGATCTTATCGCAATGCGAATTCCAGCCCTTGGTGGACAGATCGTGATACGGTCTCCAGCGCACGAGGTCGTACGTTTCCATTTCGAAGCGGATATTGCCCTGCAGCTCGTCCACCTTGGCAAGGATCTTATCCGGCGTGTAAACTTCGTTGTAGAAGTATGCGCAGTATTTGAGGAAGATCTTGACAAACGCGTTGTTCGAAAGCATCGAGCGGCCGAGAACCGTCGAAAAGCCTTTCCCTGAGCCGTGTCCCGCCGGATCGAAGTAGCGCCAGAAGAAATCGCGTCGGTAGCCCGTAGATTCCGATGCAGGCCTTGTCGGATCGTCGCCGTTCATCGCCCAGCAATAGTCGTACTGAATCCAGCGCCACTTGTTGTCCTTTTCGGACGAGCGCCAGAACTTGATATTGCCGGTATCGGTGTTGCCGATGA
>CALFIV010000066.1 GCA_937877295.1 uncultured Clostridia bacterium | reverse complement strand
CGAGCATGCGGTTTGCGAACTCCTGCGCGACCTTCGCGTCGTAGAGCATGATCGGGACGATCGGATGCTCGCCGGGCAGCAGGTCGAAGCCGAGCTTTTCCATTTCCTTGCGGAAATAATTCGCATTTGCGTGGACGCGGTCACGAAGCTCGGTGGAAGCCTCGAGAAGATCGATCGTCTTGATCGTCGCCGCGCAGATCGCGGGCGCTAAGGTATTACTGAACAGATACGGACGGGAGCGCTGTCTGAGAAGGTCGATAATCTCCTTACGCGCTGCGGTATAGCCACCGGACGCGCCGCCCAGCGCTTTGCCGAACGTGCCGGTGATGATGTCAACCCGACCCATCACGCCGCAATGCTCCACTGTGCCGCGGCCGTGCTCGCCCATGAAGCCGACGGCATGCGAATCGTCGACCATGACAAGCGCGTCATATTCTTCCGCGAGGTCGCAGATGCCTTTGAGGTTTGCGATGTAGCCGTCCATCGAGAAGACGCCGTCGGTGGCGATCAGCTTGATGCGGCAGTCCTTTGCCTCTTCGAGCTTGGCGCGCAGATCGTCCATGTCGTTGTTGTGATAGCGCAGTCTCTTTGCCTTGCAGAGACGCACGCCGTCGATGATGGACGCATGGTTCAGCTCGTCGGAGATGACCGCGTCTTCCGGTCCTAACAGCGTCTCGAAAAGGCCGCCGTTTGCATCGAAGCAGGAGGAATACAGGATCGCGTCCTCCATGCCCACAAACTTTGCGATGCGGCCTTCGAGGGTCTTATGAATGCCCTGCGTGCCGCAAATGAAACGGACGGAGGAAAGGCCGAAGCCCCACTCGTCATAGCTTGCTTTGGCCGCTGCAATCAGGTCCGGGTTGTTGGAAAGACCGAGGTAGTTGTTGGCGCACATATTGACGACGCCCTTTGCCTTGGTCGTGTCGATGCGGCTCTTTTGCGGCGTGGTGATGATGCGCTCATCTTTGTATGTGCCCGCCTCGCGGATCGCGTCGAGCTGCTCGCGGTAGATACCGTATGCTTTCTTCATGGTGTTCCTCCTTTATTTTTCCCAGCTGAGGATGACCTTGCCGGAAAGACCGGAGTTCATCGCCTCGAAGCCCTTTTCAAAATCGGTGTACTTGAAGCGGTGAGTGATGACGGGCGATATGTCGAGACCGCCCTGGATCATCGCGCCCATCTTGTACCAGGTCTCGAACATCTTGCGGCCGTAGATGCCCTGGAGCGTGAGGCCCTTGAAGATGACGTCGTTCCAGTCAATGACCGTGCCCGGACCGGAGATGCCGAGCAGCGCCACCTTGCCGCCGTTGCGCATATGCTTGAGGAGCTGATTGAGCGCCGCACCGTTGCCGCTCATCTCGCACGCCACGTCGAAGCCCTCGATGATGCCGAGTTCCTTCATGGTTTCGTCGAGGTCCTGCGTCTTCAGGTTGACGGTCGCCGTTGCGCCCATCTTCTTTGCGAGATTGAGGCGGTAGTCGTTGACGTCGGTGATCACGACATGCTTTGCGCCGTTGTGCGCGCAGATGCCCGCCGCCATGACGCCGATCGGGCCTGCGCCGGTGATCAGCACATCCTCGCCGATGACGTCGAACATTGTCGCGGTGTGGAACGCGTTGCCGTACGCGTCGAAGAACGAAACGACGTCCTCGTCGATGCCCTCGGGAATGACGATCAGGTTGGTCGCCGGAATGCACAGATATTCGGCAAACGCGCCGGTGCGATCGACGCCGACGCCCTTGGTGTGCTTGCACCACTGACCGTTGCCCGCGCGGCAGTTGCGGCAGCGTCCGCAGACAATGTGGCCTTCGCCGGACACAATCTGACCAACGTGATAGCCTTCGACGCCAGGCCCGAGCGCTGCGATCTCTCCTACATACTCATGACCGATCGTCATCGGCGGATGAATATGGGTCTGCGACCACGAATCCCAGTTATAGATATGTACATCTGTGCCGCAGATCGCTGTCTTGTGGATCTTGATCAGCACCTCGCCGATGCCGACTTCCGGCACGGGTACTTGCGTGAGCACAAGGCCCGGCGCAGCGGAGGGCTTTACCAGCGCGTCCATCATTTTAGGTATCATAGTTTTGAAATCCTCCTTGGAACTCTATACCGCTATTTTAGCACGCGCATGCCGGTTTTTCCATATAGAAAATGCTGTTTTGACATGCTTTTGCGTGACGTTTTACATATGTCCGATCTCGATCGACCAGCCGTAGGGATCTTTTTCACGACCCCACTGGATGTCGGTGAGCGTCTTGTAGGCGTAAGCGCTGATCGGTCCGATCTCCTGATTGTTGATGATCATGACCTTGTCGCCCCATTCGAGCTTGCCGACCGGCGAAATGACCGCGGCCGTGCCCGTGCCGAAGACCTCGCTGAGCTTGCCCGCGTCGTATGCGTCGGCGACCTCCTGGATCGCGATCCTGCGCTCGGTGACCTTGTAGCCCTTGCTCTTCAGGATCTCGATCATGGATTTTCTCGTGATGCCGGACAGAATGCTGCCGTCAAGCTCGGGCGTGATGACCTCGCCGTCGATGACAAAGAAGATGTTCATTGCGCCGACCTCACCGACGTACTTCTTCTCGACGCCGTCCAGCCACAGAACCTGCGAATAGCCCTTCTTGTGCGCGATCTCCTGCGCAAGCATGGAGGACGCATAGTTGCCGCCGGTCTTTGCAAAACCGGTGCCGCCGCGGACTGCGCGGACATATTCCTCTTCGACGTAGATCGGAACGGGCTTTAAGCCGCTCTCATAGTACGCGCCGGACGGGCTCAGAAGCACCATGTAAATATAGCTGTCCGCTTCCTTGACGCCGAGGCGTGATTCATTGCCGATCACCATCGGGCGGATATAGAGCGATGCGCCCGGATCGGAGGGAATCCAGTCCTTGTCGAGCATGACGAGCTCCTTGAGGCT
>CALFIV010000065.1 GCA_937877295.1 uncultured Clostridia bacterium | reverse complement strand
TGCCGCGGAAATTGCCGTACGGCTTTTTGAGATAGAACGACGTTGCGGGCAGCATCACCGCGATCACGCCGCCTTGTTTGAGGGCGCGGATGCCTTCGGCGCTCGTTTCGGAAAGATGGTCGCAGCTGATCGCGCCGACGCGCGCGGCCGCCTGCGTGCCGCCGATCTCCTTGATCTCGTCGGCGTGCATCTTCGGGATCATTCCATGCTGCTTTCCCGCAAGCAGAATGCGCTCGGACTGTTCGGCACTGAAAACGCCGTCGTCACAGAACACGTCGCAAAACTGCGCCGTGCCGTCCGCCGCGATCACAGGGATCATCTCATTGCAGAGCAGGTCCACATATGCGTCGTGCGTCATGCCCTCCGGAAAGGCGTGCGCGCCCAAAAATGTCGTCGCGACGTCCGGGTTTATGCGCTTCAGCCGCGCAGCTGCGCGAAGCTGCTTGCGCTCTGTCTCGAGGTCGAGACCGTAGCCGCTCTTGATCTCCAGCGCCGTCGTGCCGTGACGCAGCATTTCATCCATCAGTCCGCGCGATTTTTCATAGAGCGCGTCTTCGCTTGCTTTGCGCGTCTCACGCACGGTAGAAAGAATGCCGCCGCCGGCTGCAAGAATTTCGAGGTAGGTTTTGCCCGCGAGCTTCATTGAAAGCTCGTGCTCGCGCCAGCCGCCGAACACCAGATGCGTATGGCAGTCCACCAGCCCCGCCGTCACCAGCCGTCCTTCGCAGTCGATCGCTTCGTCGGCTGCGGGCGCTGCGCCTTCGCCGACGGAAAGGATCGTGTCGTTTTCCGAGAGCAGCCAAGCGTTGTGCAGCTTTTTGAGATCGCTTTGCCGAGAACCGCATACGGCGGCCCGTCCGGTCGCCGTAGCAAGTTCTCCGATATGGAAAAATACCCGTTTCACAGCAGTTGATTCTCCAGCACCTGCTTTTGCGCGTCAAACTTCTCGATCTGCATGTAGTAATCGGCCGCGTCGATCAACGCCATCATCGGCGAAAGCCCGATGATCTCCGTGCCCACCACGTGTACGCCGTAGCGCGCCGCTTCAAAGCGGACGAATTCGAGTACACGGTACAGCGGCGTCTGACGGTAGTCGCACATGTTGATGGAGACCTGCGCGATGTTGCGCTCCTCGAGCATGACGCCGAGCGCTTTGACGGCGCGGAAGCCACCGTCCTTTTCACGGATAATCTTCGCAATGCGCTTTGCGATCTTGACGTCGGAGGTGTCGAGATTGATGTTGAACGCGATCAAGGGCTGACGCGCGCCGACGGCGACGACGCCCGCGCTCGGATGGATGCGGTTGCCGCCGAAATCGGGATGCCATTCGTCCTCAAGCACCTTTTCCGCCATGCCCTCAAACTGACCCTTGCGAATCGCAGCGAGGTTCTTGCGGTGCGGCGCGGAAGCGCTTTCTTCGTACAGGAAGACGGGAAGGTCCAGTTCGTTTGCCAGCCGTTCGGCGAGCGTTTTGGAGAGCGCGACGCACTCCTGCATTTCCATCTCACGGATCGGAACGAACGGAATGACGTCGACCGCGCCCATGCGCGGATGCTCGCCCTCGTGTACGCGCAGGTCGATGGTTTCGACCGCGGCCTTCGCGAGGCGGAACGCGGCTTCCATGACCTGCTCCGGTTCGCCGAGGAACGTAATGACCGAGCGGTTGTGGCTCGCGTCGGAGGAAACGTCGATCAGCGTGACGCCGGGCACGGCGCGCACCTCATCCGCGATCGCGTTGACGATCTCGGGCCTGCGGCCTTCGCTGATGTTCGGGATGCATTCCATCAATTTTGCCATATCAATTCTCCTTCAAAGCGTGTTGTACGGTTGCTTTCACCAACGCATCGTCCGCGATGTGCGGGATCGTGATGCAGTCTGTGCCTTCATTGTCGCGGTTATACGCAAGGCAGGTTTCGATCGCGTTTTCGTTGCGCGCCCATGCGCGTCTGGCGACGCCGCCCATCGTGTCCCAAGGCATTGCCGAGGAAAGGATGCGGTCCACGCGCTCACTGCCGTCGAGCACCATGCCGAAGCCGCCGTTGATCGACTTGCCGACGCCCACACCGCCGCCGTTGTGCAGCGCGATCAGGCTCATGCCTCTGGCGGCGTTGCCCGCAAAGCACTGCGTCGCCATATCGGCCATGATGTTCGAACCGTCTTTGATGTTGCTCGTCTCACGGAACGGCGAATCCGTACCGCCGGTGTCATGGTGATCGCGTCCGAGCATGACCGGTCCGATCTCGCCGTTGCGCACCATTTCATTGAAGCGCAGCGCGATTTTCAAACGTCCCATCGCATCCTGATAGAGAATGCGCGCCTGCGTTCCGACGACCATCTTGTTCTTCTTCGCGTCGCGCACCCAGACCCAGTTGTCGCGGTCCTGATAGCGGCGGGTCGGATCGATGCAGTCCATGGCGGCCGCGTCGGTCTTGTCGAGATCCTCGGGCTTGCCACTTAGGCAGACCCAGCGGAACGGACCGTAGCCGTAGTCAAAAAGCTGCGGACCGAGAATGTCCTCAACGTAGGATGGATAGACAAAGCCGTCCTTCTCGTTTTCGCCGTTCTTGCAGATTCCCGTCACGCCCGCGTCGTAGACCGCCTTCAAGAAGCTGTTGCCGTAATCGAAGAAGTACGTGCCGCGTCTCGAAAGCTCGTCGATCGCCGCGATATGCTGCTTTAAGGATGCGTTGACCGCCGCCTTGAACGCTTCGTGATCCTCCGCAAGAAGTCTGGTGCGCTCCGCAAAACTGACACCGACGGGGCAGTAGCCGCCCTCATAGACCGCATGGCAGGAGGTCTGATCGCTCAGAAGATCGACGTGGATGTTATTTTGAATGAGGTAGTGCAGAAGATCGACGACGTT
>CALFIV010000064.1 GCA_937877295.1 uncultured Clostridia bacterium | reverse complement strand
ATGATCTCTATGTGAATCGGATCGAGCTTTCTATGCTTCGAATACGAGAGCAGAACAGCCCGGATAAATCCGGACTGTACGTTCCGACGTGGGTATTTTACGGGAAACGCGTAACGCAGTACAGTGAGCACAACGATATTGTGCCTGACAGCTACCTGGACGTGATCCTGTTTGCGATCAACGCTGTCGACGGAGGAATCATCGACCTCGCGAAAGGATATTGACATAACGCAAAGGAAGCACGGCAAAGAATGCCGTGTTTCTTTACTTTTGGCGCGCAATGTGTTATTCTTGAAAAAGAATAGCGAGGCGTAAGCGTGCAGAAGTTATGTGACTTTTTTCAACTCAAAAAGGGCGTTACGGCTCTGATCGGAGGCGGCGGAAAGACGTCGACGATGTATGCGCTTGCAGAAGAATTGCGGCAATACGGATCCGTCGTCATATGCACTTCGACTCATATTTTATGTCCGCCGCAATACCGATATCTCCCCCGTCTTGGCCGCCCACTTATATGCGGCGAAGTGGTTTCCACGGGTGTTTCGGACGGACGAAAGCTGACGTTGCCGCAACAATCCTTCGATGAGCTTTGCACATACGCGGATTACGTCTTGGTTGAAGCGGACGGATCGAGGCAATTGCCTTTGAAAGCGCATGCTGCACACGAGCCTGTGATTCCTGATGATGCAAATTGCGTACTGACCGTGATCGGAATCGACGGACTTGGCAGAACGATTTGCGAAGCTGCGCATCGCCCTGAGCGATACGCACAACTGTGCGCTACGAATATTGACGCTATCGTGACCCCTAATATGATACAAAGAGTGATATCAACATATCCCCGTTCCGACGGCATTATCATCAACAAAGCAGATAACGATGAACTGATTGCAAAAGCGGAATTTCTGGCAGAAATGTTTGATGTCCCCGTTGCTATCACTGCATGGCAAACTAGTAATCCAATTAAACGACTACGGAGGCATATGGTATGATACTGATCAAAGGCGCAGGAGATCTTGCCAGTGGCATTGCTGTGCGTCTGGCACATTGCGGTTATCCGATTGTAATGACTGATCTCCCCCATCCCACTTCTATTCGTCGATCCGTATGCTTTTCGGAAGCAATCATAAACGAAACGTTTACCGTTGAAGACGTCACAGCCGAATATGCACATGACGTGACGGAAATCAAAGGGATTTTATCACGAGAGCATATAGCCGTTCTGGCTGATCCGGAAGCAAACTGTATCGCTTTCCTCAAACCGAATGTTGTTGTCGACGCAATTCTTGCCAAGCGCAATCTCGGTACAACGATTCATGACGCACCTGTCGTCATTGCGCTCGGTCCCGGATTTTGTGCCGGAATCGATTGTCATGCTGTCATTGAAACAATGCGAGGGCATGATCTCGGCCGCGTAATTCTGAATGGACCGGCTCAACCCAACACCGGCATTCCGGGCAATATCGGAGGTTTTACAATCGAGAGGGTTCTGCGCGCGCCCAAAGACGGTATCTTTATGGAAATTCGACACATCGGTGATCTTGTCAAAAAAGGCGAATGCGTCGCGACTGTTGATGGTGTGCCCGTCCTGTCCGGTTTAGATGGCGTGATCCGCGGTCTTCTGCCAAGCCATACGCCTGTTTTCCAGGGGATGAAAAGCGGTGACGTCGATCCACGCGGCGTAATCAAAAACTGTGAAACCGTTTCAGACAAAGCGCGCGCAATCGGCGGCGGCGTATTGGAAGCAATTCTGTATTTGCAAAGGAGAAAGTAATGTTTCGGAAAGTTTTAGATGCAATGCAGCAAGGACGTTCTCCTCTTCTTTATACTGCAATTGATGGTGAACATATGGGAGAACTTGCAGTATGCGATGATGCAAATCAATATGGCAACAGAAACTTAATCTTTGATGTATCGAGTGATGAGGCGTTGCCTGCCGTGCATCAAGGAATTCTTGTCGAGCGTATCACGACTCCGCCGCACCTGATCTTGTGCGGTGGTGGGCATGTTTCCGTTTATACTGCAAAAATCGCAAAGATGGTTGGATTTCACGTTACAGTCATCGATGAACGCGAGGACTTTGCAAATCCGAATCGTTTTCCGGATGCCGATCAGATCCTGAATCAGCCGTTTGAACAAGCGCTTGACGAGATTCAGTTTCAGAATACATACTATGTGATTGTAACACGTGGACATAAGGACGATCGGTATTGTCTTGAACATATCCTGCAGAAGCCGTTTACTTATTGCGGAATGATCGGAAGTCATACGAAGACAAAGATCGTCTTTGATCATATGATCCAGAACGGTTTTAGCCGGGAAAAGCTTTTAACTGTGCATACGCCAATCGGTTTGCCGATCGGTGCAAATACGCCGGAAGAAATTGCGGTCTGCATTGTAGGCGAATTGATTCAAGTCAAGAATGGGAAATCACATGGCAGCGAATGGGACGCAGCGCTATGTAAAGCAATCTCAAGTCAAACAGAGCCATATGCTATGGTTACCTTAATTGAAAAACACGGCAGCGCTCCGCGATCTACCGGCGCACGAATGATCGTCAAGCAAAATGGCACGATTGTTTCCTCAATTGGCGGCGGATTTGGAGAATATCAGGCAAAAGAATATGCGCTTGCACTGTTGGAGCATGGACCGAAGGTTAAACGATACACATGTAGAATGAACAATACGGACGCTGCAAAAACCGGAATGGTCTGCGGCGGTACGATTGATATTTTGATCCAGATTGTGGAGGTATAAATGGGCGAAGACATCAAATTGACAAAGCTTTCCAACTGTGCCGGTTGCGGCGCAAAGGTCGGAGCGGGCGTCCTCGCAAAGATTCTGTCCGACTTGCCGACTCTCCAAGATCCGAATCTTTTAGTAGGATTTGACAAAAGCGACGACGCAGCAGTCTATCGGCTCTCTGACGAGCAGGCATTGGTCCAGACTTTGGATTTCTTTCCTCCGATCGCTGATGATCCGTTTACGTTCGGACAGATAGCAGCAACGAACGCACTTTCCGATATCTATGCAATGGGCGGTGAGCCGAAATTGGCGCTGAACATTATGTGCGTTCCGAAATCCATGCCAAAGGATGCAGTCCACGAGATCTTGCGCGGCGGGTATGAAAAGTGCGCGGAAGCAGGCGCGATCATCTGCGGAGGACACAGTATCTACGATGATGAGCCCAAATACGGTCTATCCGTAACAGGCTTCGTGCATCCGGACCATATGTGGAAAAACTTCGGCGCAAAACCGGGTGATATTCTGTTCTTGACAAAACCGCTCGGAATCGGTGTTTTGACTGCAGCACAAAAAGGCGATCTTTTAAGCACTGAGACGGAGCAAAAAATGATCCGCTACATGACAACGTTGAACAAAGGCGCACGGGATGCGTTAACCGGCTTTCATGTTCGCGCATGTACGGATGTAACCGGCTTTTCCTTCCTGGGGCATTTGTATGAGATGTGCAGCGGTTCTGACGTTTCTGCAGAAATTCATGTATCTGGTATCGATTTTATACCGGAAGCCGTTGCATTCGCTCAAATTGGAGTATTACCGGAAGGCATGTACCGCAATAGAAGCTATGCGGAACACGCTGTTGATTGCGGAGAAGTTTATCTTGCATATTGCGATCTTTTGTTTGATCCGCAAACATCCGGCGGTCTTCTGGTTGCAGTTGATCCAAATGACGCCGACGCCGTTTTTGAAGCATTGCAGAAATCTGTACCGAGTCCGCAAAAGGTCGGCGTAATCATTCAAAAGAAGGATAAAGCAATTTATCTTATGTAATACTTTTCATGATATAAGAAAGGAGCGGCATTTGCCGCTCCTTTCGACGTATTGGGTTCAGTATGCTTCGATCCAGAACATGGAGTCGTCGCACAGTACACGGAACTGCGGAGTTCCGAGATCATTGATGAGGATGACTGCAGCTACAACATAATCGCCAACCGCGGCATCTTCAAGCGCATAGGTAGCAACAATATCGATTGCATTGTTTCCATCCGTGACAGAGATCGTTCTCGTGCCATCGCCGATTTCGGTGATGCCAATGATCTTCATATCGGAAAGGAAGTAGACGCCGCCATAGAAACGTGCGGGATCGTCCAGAATATCCGACATGTTGAAGTAAGACTCCGGCAGAAACCAAAGCTTGTCGCCGGGATCACTGGAATCAAGCTCGATATACTCATTGATATACAGCACATCAGTGATCTCTGCATTGACGAGGCTCGGCACACCGTAGTAATCATCAAGCTCGCCGGAGAAGATCAATACGTCGCCGGTATGGATCTCGCTAAGAACCGCCGGATCTGCGAGGTTGATCGCCATGCCGTAAGCCGGATCGTATAGCGTCGGTTTTGCACTTTCGATATACACGACGTCGTTGTAGATTGCCGTTACGATACCTTCGACCGGCATCGTTTCTCCGAGCTTCTCTTTATCGTTGATGATCTTGTCAGCAACATACTGCACAGAGCCGTATGCATAGGTGTTCATCTCGACTTCGCCGGTCTTGATGTTCAGGCTGTAGTCCGGCCAGTTCGTTGCATAGTCCATTGCATCGAGTGTAATGATCGAGACGTCTTCCGGAATTTCGGACAGATCGATCACCAATTCGATCGTGCCTTCGTCCGTGTTCGGGAACGCATATCCGAGATCATATTGGTAGAGCTGTTCATCGGTGTAATATGCATCCGCGTATGCAACGCCGGAACCGTTGTCGTCAAACGTGACAGTTACAATCTGATGCGTCTGCGTTTCAATCGCAGATTCTTCTTCTTCGTTTTCGCTGGGGATCTCAACTTCGACTTCCATCTCACCGAACTCGACGTTGGTGATGACCGGAGATTCGGTATCGACGATCATGTAGAAGCCATATTCCTCATTGAGCGGGGCGTTCGGGTAATCCACCATGGTCTCGTAGGAAACATAGCAGATCGTGCCGTTTGGCACATAATCACCATAGCCCTCGGATTCTTCGTTCATGTTGATGCCATCCCAGTAGAACGAACCGCGCGCACCCCATGTGCCGTAATCATTGTCGAAATATGCCTTGCCGAGATACTCCGTATCATCCACATAGTAGATTTCACCGGTCATCGCATCGGTTACCGTCATGATCAGGTGACGCGCGTTACGGAGCTGTACCGGAAGGGTATACATCCAGTTGTTGACATAGTAGGAATCCGTGTTCTCGTTGGAGATCGCATTGTGCAGCGGGCTGTAGTTATTCATGACATCTGCCCACGCATCATTTTTGATATCAGCCGTTGCACCGAGCGTCGTCATCGGGTTCGTGCCGAAATAGGTGTACAGACTGCCGGTGGATCTGCCGCCGTACATCTCATGTACCGCAAGGTTGGTTTCGAATCTGCTCCACATATCGATCGGCAGATAACCTAATTTAATGTACTGCGGATATTTAACGTTCATTAAGCCAAGGTACATAAGGTAATACGGATCGTTTGCCCAAGTTCTGTCAAGAACGGGGCCTTGTGTCCAGTCTCCGTAGAAGCCCATGAAGGTCAGATGGATTTCCGGTGCGGATTCAAGAGCAACCTGTTCAACGATAGTCGGAAGTGTTTCGAGACCAACAACCGCACGGAGAATGAAAGCGGCGTCTGCTGCTGTTACGCTGCCATCCTGATTGACGTCGGCATAGTATACAGCTTCTTCACTGAGCTCTGTCAAGCCGACGACATAACGGAGAATTTCTGCAGCGTCAGCTGCCGTCACCTTGCCGTCAAGGTTCGCATCACCGAGCGTACCGCCGTTTACCGGGAGCGAGACACCGGTCGAATCCGCCTCCGTTACATTGTCAAATGCAACATAGCCTTCCACAAAGTTGCCGTTTTCGAACAGCTCGTCAAAGTATTCTTTGATGTCATCGTCGAGCGTGATCGTGATCTTACCGTCGAATCTGCCGTTTGCAGGAATAACTGCTTCGAGATCGCCGTCGAGCGTGATGCCGTTGCCTTCATAGATGTAATCCGACGTCAAGGTGTTATAGCCAGAATAGACATAGTCGAAGAGGCCGATGACGTCTGCCGCATAAACCTGTTCGGAATCGGTCAGGTTCACGAGCGTATAACGGATGGTATAAACGCCTTTTTTATTCGGATCGTCGTAGAGATTCACGATCGGTTCTGCAATGTAGACAGGCGTGGAAATCGCACCAACGAGGTTGATCAGACCTGCGCCAGCTTTTCTCGGCGAATACAGATAATCATCTGCATCATACGGGACCAATGCCGTGGACTCTGCGAGATCCTCCGCGAGCTCTGCACGCTGTGCCTTTGAGAGAGTCGGGTAGGTTTCCTTCAGATACTGTGCAAGAAGCAGGAACGATCCACATGCGTTCGGGGACGCCATGGACGTGCCGCTGTACACTTCGTATGCATCGGATTCACCTGCAACAGCGGAATAAATCATACCGCCAGGCGCAGTGATCGTCGGCTTGAGCTTAAGATCCGGCGTGCAGCCCCAGCTGGAGAACGTGCTCATCAGCCATGCATTCGGATTCTTGACCTCACCCATGCCGGTCGGAACCGTAACGGTGTTGTCAGCTTCAAGGCCTGCGAGAATGGTTTGACCTGCTGTCTGCAGAATAGATCGGAAGAGCACACGTCTGAACTCCAGTCACGATCAGAT
>CALFIV010000063.1 GCA_937877295.1 uncultured Clostridia bacterium | reverse complement strand
CTGGAGACGGCCCGGGAAGATAGGCAGCTGCCGGATTCCAAAGAGACACAGTAATGTGTCTCTTTTCTTTTTGCTTTTTAAAGGATTCTGTGCTATACTGGCGAAGGAAGGCACAACCGTGTCTCATACGGATCGAAAACGAAATAATGGTACGCTCTTACGTACAAAAGAATACACAGAGAGTAAAGGCGCATAGAATAACAAAGATCGATTTGCAGTACATGGCTTGATTTGAACGACGATGACTGAGTTCTGGGACGCATATGACGCGAATTTCAACAAGATTGAAGGCATGACCCTTGTGCGCGGAGAACCCGTGCCGAGAGGTATGCTTCATCTCGTTTGTGACGTGACCGTTCGGCACACGGACGGAACATACCTTCTCATGCAGCGCGATCCGAGAAAGCACTACGGCGGGTTGTGGGAAGCGACGGCAGGCGGATCGGCTTTACAGGGCGAAACTCCGCTTGCCTGTGCGATCCGCGAACTGCGCGAGGAAACCGGCATCGTCAGCACCGATCTCAAAGAGGTTGGCACGGACGTCGATACCAGCACGATCTATGTCGAGTTTTTGTGCGAAACGAACTGGCCAAAAGATTGCATTACGCTGCAAACAGGAGAAACCGTCGCATTCCGCTGGGTGAACCGCGAAACGCTCCTTTCAATGAAACGCGACGAGCTGATCACCGAGCGCATGCAGAACTTTATTGAAGAACTGAACCGAATCGATTGATTCACAGAAAACATACATCTTTGTTTCATGTTTGTGACATTTCGGACGCATATGCGCGGTATCATGTGCATATACGAAAGGAGTCGAATCATGAAACGTATGTATGTTTGTTTATTGGCACTTCTGTTGCTGATTGCCTGCGTGCCGACGCCGGTGGAGGAAATCGTACATCAAAAAGACGAGGACCAAATGATCGAGGATGCGCTGCAGCCGATCGGCAATGACCGTACGGTTGCAGAGCAGGTACGCGCGCCGGAGATCTGGGAAAAGAAAGTCGGGGATGCGGATTTCCGCATCCGCGCGTATGCATCGGTGTATGTACCGGACTGTACTGCATTACCGATCTATGAGGTGGAAGCTGCACGGTTTACACAGGAACAGGCAGACGTCCTTTGGAATCGTTTGGTCGGCGCACAGGAGATGCGCGAAAGCAGGATCGATGACCGTCAGCTTCCGAAGTCGCAGCTTGCTTTGATGATGCAGAACGAGCAGGAGCGCATCGAAGGCTTTGAGCATAACGAATATTACGACGAAAACGTACAGAACGCACAGGATCGGATCAAATACTATCAATCGCTTTATCCAACTGCACCGGACGATTGGGTCTATACGCCGGTGACCTCCGAGATTAAGGAGATGACATGGCAAACGAACGGCGATGTGCAGCATATCAAAGGCGTCGACGCAACGGACGGCAGCATGACGTTCCGCCTGTACAACGAAAGCTTCTACGAAAAGAACGGCGCTTCGCCGATTCCGTATGCGCAATTTGAATTCCGTCGTTCCACCTTCATGAATTATATAGAGAGCCGGAGCGACACGATGCCGGTCGATCCGAAAGCTTCTGCGTCCTGTGCAGACGGACTGCTGCTGTCCCCGCAGGATGCGGTCAAGACCGCAGACGAACTGATGCATTCGGTCGATGCGGCGATGGAGGTCGATCGGATCAATCTCTATCCTGTCCGGATATACAACGAGTCCGGCGCTCCGGAGTCGCATACATGCTATGCAATTCTGTATCACCGAACCGTCGGCGGATGTCCGATCGCGGTCGTGAACGGTTGGACAGGCGGGGCCGGGACAGCGACGCCCGCATGGGCCTACGAGCAATGCGCGGTGCTCGTCGATGACGGCGGCATTCAAAGCGTCTATTGGAAATCGCCCCTTGCAGTCGGGGAATGCCGCGTTGAAGCCTGCAAACTCTTGACCTTTTCGCAGGCGGAATCGCTTGCGGAAACGATGCTGCGGTATCGATTCAGCGGACAGGAGGAGGGCGCAACGCTGATCCTGAACGTGACGGACGTCAGGCTTGAACTGATGCGTACGATCCAACAGGACAATATCACAAAGGGATTGGTTGTTCCGGTCTGGAACTTCTACGGCACAAGGGAGCGCCATTTCCATTCCGATGAATTTGAAGACGACGAAACCATGAATATGCTTCTGCTTTCTTTGAACGCAGTGACCGGAAATCCGATCGATCCGGATGCGGGATACTGATCCAAAAGGCGGCTGTTTCGACAGCCGCTTTTTTGGATGGTGTATGCCTTCGGCATGTGATGCGGAGATGGGAGGCCGGGGTCGGCCTCCCCTACAACACTGTAACACCTTATTTTTTATGGTGTCATCCTGAGCCATGGCGACGTGCGGGAAGCGCGCGACGGCACATATGT
>CALFIV010000062.1 GCA_937877295.1 uncultured Clostridia bacterium | reverse complement strand
CCTTGCCCAGCGCGCGGTTTTTGACGAACATATCCATTTCCACGCCGTGTCCGAACGCTTCATGCACGATCATGCCCGTTACGAACGGATCGCACACGCAGTCGTATTCGCCGGGGATCATCGGTTCGGAGTTCAGAAGATCCCGCAGATTCGCGGTGATATCGTCGACGTCGTTTTCGACGATCTTCAAAAGCTCCGCGCCGCCCAGCATCGAATACGGACGGTAGTAATCCTTGATCTCCTGCCCGCGCGCGCCGAGCGCAACGATCGACGCGTTGATCCACATATGACTTTCATCCAGATCGCGGTTCGCGGAGAGGAACAGCTTGCGCTGCGCCGAATAGGAGACGTTGCACATCATGTCCAGCACGCCTTCGGCCTTGAGACCCTTTTCACGGATGCGCCCGATCAGCTTCAGAATTTCTTCATCGCCGACCTCGGCGGGGTCGATCTCGAATTTCGCTTCCTTTTTCAGCACGGCAGGCGGATCGTCCGGAATTTTGGTGGGCAGCGGCGTAATGCCGTTCGGCAGGTTTGCCGTCGCCTCTTTCATGCGGGCTTTCAATTCGTTGACGATTGCGGGGATCCGCTCTTCCGAGAACGCGTTGAACGAGTATTCCGCGCAGCCGGTTTCGTCAAACACGCGGACGACGTAGCCGCTTCCTCCGCCCATTCCGCCGTTTGCGATGTTGATGCCGCCGCGGTTTTCGGACCAGCGGCGCGCCTTTTCGTCGGTTGCGAGCACCGACGCGTAGGCAAATTGTTCATGCAGCGCCGCAACGAGCTTTTTCAATGCGGGCTTTTGTGCATCGAGTCTTTCAAACATGTTCGGGTTTTCCTCCTTGTTCAGTCGATTTTATAGAGCTGACGGTTGTCGAGCGCCCAAAGCCGCTCGGAGAATCCGTCGGTCGCCACGCCGTCCAGAGCGGCGTCCATTTCGTACATCTTGCTGTCCAGAAGATCGCAGATAGAAAGCACCTCCGCCTCGGGGAACATCGGAAGCCGCGGACTTCCGAACTCCGGCTTGCCGTGATGCGACAGGATCATGTGCTCTAAAAGCATGGCCGTTTTGGGCGAGACCATCGTGATCTCGGCCGCCGCCGCGATCATCGCCATGCCCATATTGATATGTCCCAAAAGCTGTCCTTCGCCGGTGTACGCGCCTGCGATGCCCAAAGTGTTTGCATCAAGCTCCCTGATCTTTCCGATGTCGTGTAGGATCGCGCCGGCATATAGAAGATCCTTGTGCAGACTCGGATAGAGCTCCGCGATGTGCTGCGCCAGATGAAGGACCGAGCAGGTATGATGCAAAAGTCCTCCGCGCGTGGCGTGGTGCAGCTTGACGCCCGCGGGGAACAGCAGAAGCTGCTCACGGTTTTCACGCAGGAGATACTGTACCATCCGCTTGAGCTCCTCGTCTTCGAAGGCCGCGGCGGTCTCATACAGCTCGTCGTACATCTGCTGCGGATCGAACGGCGCGCAGGGGATGATGGCGCTCATATCCACACGGTCGTCCGGCGTCGCCTTGCGGATGCGGTCGATCTTGAACTGTTCGGTGTCCTTCCACACCTGCACCGTGCCGCGCACCTTGACAATGTCGTTCGCGTCGTATTCGCCGAAGGTCAGCCGCGAGTAGTTCCACAGCTTGGCCACGCATTCGCCGTCGCAGTCGGCAAGCACCAGATCGAGGTATTCGCTGCCCTTCACATCTGTGCGCACCGAGGCGCTTTTTACGAGACAAAACCCCTCGGTCGTGCCGTAGGCGTCCCGGATCAATCGCATTTTTCCCATCGTTTATTCCTCCTGATACATTCAGTATAACAGAGTTGTGCGGAAATTTCCACCATGCATTGAACAAAATGTAAACTTATGGTATACTGTTTTGTCGATCGGGACAAAGCATGTCATCCTGCGCACAGCGAAGGATCTCGGAGCGAAGCCGCTTGCCTTTGGGGATTCTTCGGCACGTCTCGGAATGACAGGACAGGAAACCACCGGGGACGGAACATGCAACACGAATTTTTTGACAGCATCATCATCGGAGCGGGTCACGCAGGCATCGAAGCCGCGCTGGCCTGTTCGCGCATGGGGCTTCGCACGCTTCTGCTCACGCTCAACCTTGACAGCATCGGCATGATGCCCTGCAACCCGGCCATCGGCGGCACGGGCAAGGGTCATCTGGTGCGCGAGGTCGACGCGATGGGCGGCGAAATGGGGCTTGCCGCGGACGATACGCTGATCCAGATGCGCATGCTCAACACCAGCAAAGGCCCTGCCGTGCATTCCCTGCGCGCGCAGATGGACAAGCGCCGGTATCACGAGCGCATGAAGCGCACGCTCGAAACACAGGAAAACCTTACGATCCTGCAGGGCGAGGCCGTTGAGATTCTGACCGAAAACGGACGTGTTTCCGGCGTCAGAACCGACGAGGGCTTTTCCTACGGCTGCCGCGCGGTCGTGCTGTGCTCCGGCGTGTATCTCAAGAGCCGCATCCTGATCGGCGAATGGTCAAAGCTCTGCGGCCCGTCGGGACTCACGCGCAGCGAAAGCCTTTCCGATGCGCTGAAAAACCTCGGCATTCCGCTGCAGCGGTTCAAGACCGGCACGCCCGCGCGGGTGAAAAAGGGCTCATTGGATCTCGAAAAAATGGAGATCCAGTACGGCGACGAGCCGACGCCTGCGTTTTCGTTCCTGAACGGCGAGCTGCATCTCCGTCAAGATCCGTGCTATCTGACCTATACCAATCAAAAGACGCATGAAATCATTCTGAAGAATCTCGATCGCTCGCCGATGTACGCAGGCCGCATCCATGCGACCGGCACACGCTACTGCCCATCCATCGAGGACAAGATCGTGCGGTTTCCGGACCACGACCGGCATCAGATCTTCATCGAGCCGGAGGGTCGCACCACCGAGGAAATGTACGTGCAGGGCATGAGCACGTCGCTGCCCGCGGATGTGCAGGCCGATATGCTGCACACGATGCCCGGTCTTGAGCACTGCGAGATTATGCGGCTCGGCTATGCGATCGAATACGACTGCCTCAAGCCCAACGTGCTCGATCTGAAACTCATGGTCAAAGAGCTTCCCGGCTTGTTCTCGGCGGGACAGATCAACGGCTCGAGCGGCTACGAGGAGGCTGCGGCGCAGGGCTTCTACGCCGGCGTCAACGCCGCGCTGTACGTAAAGGGCGAAGAACCGTTTCTGCTCGACCGCAGCGAAGCCTACATCGGCGTGCTCGTCGACGATCTGGCCACCAAGGGTACGCCCGAACCGTACCGCATGATGACGAGCCGCTGCGAATACCGCCTGCTGCTTCGGCAGGACAACGCGGATCTTAGGCTCACGGAGCGCGCAAGACGGCTGGGACTCGTTTCGGACGCGCGGTATCGCCGCCTGACAGAAAAAAAAGAAGGCATTGCCGAGACGATGGAACGGCTCGGCACGCATGTGCCGCCGACCGACGCGCTGCGCGTGTATCTCGAATCGATCGGCGAGAGCGTCCCGCAATCCGGCATAAAGCTCTTCGATCTTCTGAAGCGTCCGAACGTGCGCTATACCGATCTGCTGTCGCTGTTTGACTGCTTAAGCCCGGTCGACCGCGAGGTCGAGGAGCAGGTGGAGACGATGGCGCATTACGACGGCTACATCGAAAAACAGACCGAACAGGTGCGGCGCTTCCGCGCGATGGAGGCAATGCCGCTGCCGAACGATTTCGACTATGGGAAGCTGGACGGGCTGCGGCTCGAGGCGCGGCAGAAGCTGAACGCGCAAAAGCCCGAGAGCCTCGGGCAGGCGTCGCGCATCTCCGGCGTGTCGCCAGCCGACATCGGCGTATTGTTGGTATTTCTGAAACGAGGTGTTCCCCATGCGTGACCTGCTGCACCAAGCAATCCCGAACCTGACCGATGAAGCATGCGACAAATTTGTCGCATATTATGCGCTGCTCGTCGACTGGAACACGCGTATGAATCTGACGGCGATCACAGCGCCGGAGGAGGTCGCGAAAAAGCACTTTGCCGATTCGCTCGCCGCCATGCCGTATCTTTCGAAAGGCGCGAAGATTGCCGACGTCGGCACGGGCGCAGGGTTTCCGTCGATCCCCATTTTGATCCTGCGGCCGGACCTCTCCATGACGCTGGTCGATTCGCTGCAAAAACGCATCAATTTTTTGGAAGAAGTGCGAAAAACACTCGGGTTGCGGTTCGACTGCGTTCACGAAAGAGCCGAGGATTTTGCCCGCGAACCGCAGTATCGCGCGCAGTTTGACGCCACCCTTTCGCGCGCTGTCGCAAGCTTGCCGACGCTCTTGGAGCTTACCGTGCCGCTGTTGAAAGTCGGCGGCAAGGCGTATTGCTATAAGGGCGATGCGGCCGAGGAGCTTCGTGCGTCGAAGAACGCGCTGCATCTGTTGCATTGCACGGCGGAATGTGTTCCGGTCGAAGCCGATTACGGCGCACGCACCCTTGTGGTATGTACCAAAAACGCACCAACACCGAATGCGTATCCGCGCAAGGCGGGTGAAGATCTCCGGCAGCGGCGCGTCCAGGCGGCG
>CALFIV010000061.1 GCA_937877295.1 uncultured Clostridia bacterium | reverse complement strand
CTGTACACCCACTTTTGCCGCGTGATCGGTCAGAATGCGGATGTTCTCGAGAAACAGCGCTTCCGTTCCCTCCGAATGCGGTTTGAAATAGACGTCGTAGCCGGGGATCATCACAAGCCGTATGCCGAGATCGTCGGCGAACTCCACTGCACGCAGCGCGATCTCGAGTCCGCGTCCGCTGATCTCCCGGTCGGGATCGCCGAGCGCGTATTTCGTCAGCGCCGACGCATTGAGCGTACGGATCGGCATTCGCTGTTCACGGCAAAGATCCGCCAGCGCCCTGCGCTCCGCCGGATTCGCGTATACCCGAGAGATCTTTTCCTCGCTGGCGTCGATGCTGATCTCCACGAAATCATATCCCGCGTCGCGCGCCATGGAGAGCTTCGCCTTCCAGCCGATCTCCGGCATCGCCTTTTCATACAGGCCCAACCGATAGCCTGCCGTCGCCGATTGATGTGCCATTCCGATATCCGACTCCTTCCCGCAGCAGTGTGTGCGTCTCCGGGAAACACGTTCCCGGTCGGCAGCGTTTTATTCATTATAGCTTCTGTCCCGACAAATTACAATAGCGTTTTTTCAGGTTCATCCCCTGCCCGGACAGCTCGCGCGCATGTGTCCGGATGCACGTACGCCGCAGCGGGTTTACAGGGTTTTGAACACCGGATCGCGTCCGGCGATTCGGTTATGCAAAAGGCGGCGCGCCGAGCGAGTGAATAAAAATTAAAAAATAATTTATGATTATCCTTGACAAAAACGTTTTTCTGGTATATATTCTTCTTGTAAAAACGTTTTTCTGCCAAAAAGACGGTTTGATCGGTTCAAAAATCGAATAAATAACGGAGGTGTCATACATGACGGAAAAAGAGATCATCCTGCTTGCCGGCGAACGGTTGGACAAGGCCCTATCGGATGCGAAAGAGAGCGGCAACCTTGTCGTAAAAGACGCCACCTCCGATCGGACCGTGATCCGCAGCACCTTTGAAAAGGGGGACGGCATTTTCAGATTGTTCCCTGCCTTTGTTCCCAGACGGTTCGGCAAGGCCGGTCATCGGCTGAAGCTTCATCCGGACGATTACTTTGCATTCGGCATGGAGCGCGGCTCGATTACCGAACGCTGGTTTGCTTCCACGATCGCCGCACAGAACGGCCCGACGGCGAAGGCCGACGAAGGTCTGAGCTATGTGTGTACGGATTACGACTCCGATCTCAAGTTCACGCTGCGGGACGCCGTAAAGACGCTCGGCGCAGAGCTGGTCGGCAGCGAGCTGATGGAACGGTATAACGGCTGGCCGATCTACTCCAAGTTTTTTGACAACCTGAATCCCCTTTTCCATCATCTCCACCTGACCTTTGAAGCGGCGGCGCGCGTCGGGAAGCTCGGAAAACCCGAGAACTACTATTTCCCGAAGCAGCTGAACAATCATTTCGGCGAAGCGGACTATACGTACTTCGGCTTTGACCCGGATGTGGATCCGGAGGAGATCAAAGCGCGGATCCGCCGGTTTGCGGACGACGATACGCGGATCACCGAATTGTCAAGGGCTTACCGCGTGCAGCTCGGAACGGGCTGGTATACCCCCGCCGGAGTGATCCACGCGCCCGCATCGGTGCTGACCTATGAGCCGCAGTGGAACTCCGACGTCAATTCCGTTTTCGAAAACATCGTGTCCGGCGAAATCTATCCGCCGGAAATGCTCGACGAGGAATGTCCTCCCGATCACAAAAACGATATCGACTATGTGTTCAGCCTTCTGGATTGGGAAAAGAACATCGATCCGCATTACAAGAAGCATTATTTCCGTGAGCCGATCGTCGAGGAACGGAACGACGCGTACACGCAGAAATGGATCTGCTACGGCAACCCGTATATCGCTGCAAAGGAGCTGACCGTACAGCCGGGACAGACCGTATGCATCCGCGACGGCGCAGCTTACGGCTGCATCTTTGTGCAGGGTCACGGAATGTTCGGCGTGTTTGACGCCGAAGCGCCCACGCTCCTTCGTTTCGGGCAGCAGAGCTCCGACGAGTTTTTCGTATCGGAAAAGCGCGCGACCGAGGGCGTCGTGATCAAGAATCTCAGCAAGGTGGAGCCGCTGGTACTTTTGAAGCATTTCGGTCCGAACTGTCCCGGAATCCCCGGACAGAAAGAAGATTTTTAAGTGAGGAACAGGTCAAAGTATGATTGGTATCAAAGAAGTTGCATCCAAAGCGGGCGTTTCAATCTCAACGGTTTCGAACGTACTCAACAATCGCCGTCCGGTCAGCGAAGAGCTGCGGCAGAAGGTTCTGAAGGTCGCAAAAGAGCTGGCATATGAGCCCGATCCCGTCGCCAGAAACATGAAAGCGCCGAACTCAAAGATCATCGGCGTGATCGTCGGCGACATGTACGGCGTCTTTTATCCGTTCGTCATCAAGGGCATTGATGAGATCGCCTCCCCGATGGGCTATACGATCATCACTTCCGGCGGGAAGGATTCGTTCGTGAATGCCGACTATGAACTGGAGCTGTTCAACCAGTTTGTGAACAACCGCGTGGACGGCATCATCTTCGTCTCGGCGATCAGCAATGAAAAGAGCGGCGAACACTGCGAAAGGCTCTTAAAGATCGCCAACAAGTTCAAGCGGACGCCGATCGTCAGCATCGAGCGCAATTTCGCGGCGCACGGGATCGATTCCGTGTATTTCAACGGATACGAGAACGCCCGTCTCGCCATGAAGCATCTGCTGGATTGCGGATGCAGAAAGATCTGCCACATCTCCGGACCGAGCGATATCATTGGGATCGTCGGCGAGCGAATCAAGGGATACCGCGACGAGATGGAGTCTGCGGGCATCGAAGTTACCGACGACATGATCGTCAGCGGCAACTACTCCCATCAGGGCGGCTATCTTGCCATGAAAGAGCTGATGCGCCGCTTCCCGGATCTGGACGGCATTTTCTGCGGGAACGATCAGATGGCCGTCGGCGCCGTAAAGGCAGCAAAGGAACTGGGGAAGGTCATCCCGGACGATATCAGGATTATCGGCTATGACGACGTCTTTGTTTCGAGCATCATCGATCCGCCGCTTTCCTCCATTCATATCAAAAAGCGGCATGCCGGAATCGAGGCGGCAAGGCTTTTGATCAAGCGTATCGAAAACGAAAATGTCGCTGAGGAACCGCAGCAGATTCTGATGGAGGGACGTCTGGTCGTCCGGCAATCCACCGTTGCCTCTGCACAGGAGGATTGGATTCTGACCGATTGGTGATTGAAAACCGACCGGTTCTCATAACGGACATCAATCAATAACAGGAGGTTTTTTATGAAACGAATGCATGGTATTGTCATCCCGATGGTTACTCCGTTCACGGAAGAGGATGAAATCGATCTGGAATCCCTGAAGCGTCTTTGCGATTACTGCATCGACGGCGGCATGGATTGCCTCTATCCCTGCGGAACAACCGGTGAAATGATGTATCTGTCATTGGAAGAGCGGAAGCTGATCGCGGAAACGGTCGTCGCCTATGCGCACGATCGGATCCCCGTCTTCGTCCATGTGGGCGCGTGGAGTCAGGCGGATACCATCGAGCTTGCCCGGCACGCCGTTCAGATCGGCGCGGACGGGATCGGCGTGGTCACCCCTGCGTTTTACAAGCTGAGCGATAAGGGTCTGATCGATTTCTATGTCGCTGTCGCGAACAGCGTGCCCGCCGATTTTCCGGTGTATATGTACGCGATCAAGCAGAATGCCGTCAACGACCTGAACCGGTATGTCTGCGAGGAAGTTGCCAAAAAGTGCCCGAACGTGGTCGGCGTCAAATACAGCTTCGCGGACATGACGCGCATGCAGGAGCTGATGCTGGTAAACGACGGCCGCTTCGACGTGCTCGCCGGTCCGGACCATCTGTATGCGGCTTTCTCCGCGGTCGGCGGCAAAGGCACCGTCTCCGGCAATGCCATGTGCGCAAGAGAGCACTATAAGGCGCTGCGGGAAGCGATCGACGCGAGGGATTTCGAACTGGCAACCCAAATCCAGCGCAGAACGAACGTCGTCAATGCGGTTATGTGCGCGATCAACAACATCGCGGCGTACAAGGTCATTTTGCAGCGCGAGGGAGTGCTCTCCTGCACGAACATGCGCAAGCCGATGGAAAAGCTTGCTCCCGAGGAGGAGGCTTCCCTGCTTCGGCAGCTCGATGAGCTGGATTATAAGAACGTTTTGATCTGACAGGACGGAAACCGGAGAACTGCTTATGAAACCGAAAGTATTGATTACGGCTCCGTGTTACGAAGACCGGTGCACGGAAGGGCTCAGGATCCTTGAGGCGTACGGATGTGAGCTGATCATCAATCGCCGCGGACGTCCGCTGACCTTTGAGGAGCAGAAGGAAATTGTCGGCGATATCGACGCGGTGATTGCCGGATCCGATCTCTGGGACGCCCGGATCTTCCCGTACGCGAAGAAGCTGAAGTATATCTCCCGCTTCGGCGTCGGCATCGACACGCTGAATCTCGACGATATCCGCCAGTTCGGGATTCGCGCGAATTATTCGCCCGGGATCAACAGCAACGCCGTTTCGGAACAGGCAATCGGTCTGCTGCTGAGCCTGCTGCGCAACATTCCATCCCTGGACCGCTCGACCAAGCAGGGCGGCTGGGTCCGCTATGTCACGCATGAGATCAAGGGACAAACAGTGGGTCTTGTCGGGTTCGGCGCGGTGGCGCGTCTTGTCGCCGAAAAGCTGATCCCGTTCGGGGCAAAGCTGCTCGCATACGATCTGGCGCCGAACAGGAGCGAAGCGGAACGGCTCGGCGTCACGCTCTGCTCGTTCGAAGAGGTCATTGCTAACAGCAGCATCCTCTCGATCCATGTGCCCTGCACGCCGGAAACGCGCGGCATGTTCAACCGTGATCTCTTTGCCAAGATGAAGGACGGCGTCTATATCGTCAATACCGCGCGCGGCCCCATCGTCAAGGAAAGCGACATGTACGACGCGCTGGTTTCGGGCAAGGTCGCAGGCTACGGAACGGACGTCTTCGAAACGGAACCGGTGGATCCCAACAATCCGCTGTTCACGCTCGATCAATACATCTGCACGCCGCATACGGCAGCCGAAACCTACGAAAACTATCGTGAGATGGGTATCCATACTGCGGAGTCGATTGTGACCATGCTCAAAGGCGAAACGCCGAAGAACGTTCTGGTGTGACCGCCGGACGAGCTTCGGTTTGAAAAAAGATTGACGGAAGAAAAAGGAGAATCAATATGGAATTGTCTAAACTGGTTCAGGCAACAAGCGGATCGATCATCCGCAAGTTCTTCAACGCGGCGGCGGGAATGGAAGACGTCATCAGCTTTTCGATCGGCGAACCGAACTTCATCGCGCCGAAACCGGTCATTGAGGATGCGGTCAAGTGGCTCAAGGAAGGCAAAACACATTATACGGACAATGCCGGCGTAAAAGACCTGCGCGACGCCGTTGCGGAATATCACAAAAACCTGCATGCGGACCCGGACAAGGAGATCCTGATTACCTGCGGCGCGACCGAAGCAATCGAGCTTGCGCTGTTCACCCTTGTGAACCCCGGCGAGGAGGTCATCCTTGTTTCCCCGGCATGGCAGCCATATTTCTGCCAGATCCAGATGTGCGGCGCAATCTGCAAGCCCGTCATCGCGAAGGAAGAAAACAATTTTGTCGTCGACCCCAAGGACGTTGAAGCGGCCATCACCGAAAAGACCCGCTGCATCATCATCAATTCGCCCTCCAATCCAACCGGTGCGGTGATCGATCGTGAGACCATGAAGAGGCTCGCTGAGATCATCCGCAAACATGATCTGTTCGTCATCAGCGATGAGATCTATAGCCGCCTGATTTACACGGATGAGCCGTACACCAGCATTACCGAGTTTGAAGGGATGCGGGAACGGACGGTTTATATCAACGGCTTCTCCAAGATGCTGGCCATGCCGGGCTGGCGATTGGGCTACGCGATCACCACACCGGAGATTTTTATCGGCATGAAGAAAATGCATGAAAACGGCGTTTCTTGCCTGTCCGAACCGCTCCAGCGCTCGGCTGCGTATGCGCTGCGCTACTGTCAGAAGGAGATCGAGAACATGCGCCTCCAGTATCTCCGCAGACGCAACCTGATCTGCAAGCTGATCAACGATATTCCCGGCTTGTCGTGCAGGACTCCGCAAGGCGCATTCTACGTGATGATGAACATCAAAGAGCTGATGAAGCAAACGAGCATGAACACGGAGGATCTCGCCATGGACATCCTGCAGAAGAAGCATGTAATCACCGTTCCGTGCTCCGGCTTCGGCCCCGGCGGCGACGGCCTGCTCCGATTGACCTATGCAGCTTCCGATGAAGCGATCACGGAAGGCATCGGCAGAATCCGCGATTATGTTTCGGCGCTTTAATCCAATCGTTTTATAATCCGGGAAACTTGGATTGTAAATACAAAAAGACATTATATAAGGAGGAACCCTACCAATGAAACTCAGTCTGAAGAAAATCGTTGCGCTGTCACTGACGCTGGCAATGCTGGCTCTGACGGTTATCGCCTGCTCGGGCGGGACCTCTACTGCCGCCGGAACGACCGATCGACTCGCAGATGTTCTTGCCAAGGGCAAGCTCGTCGCAGCGATCGAAGTCGGTTCCGAGCCCTTCACCTTTGCCGATCCGGCCACCGGCGAATACATCGGCTTCAACATCGACATCATGAACGGTTTCTGCGAGTCGATCGGCGTCAAGCTCGAGCTCGCGCCTATGGAGTTCTCCGAGCTCTTTGAAGCCGTCAACAACGGCAAAGCCGACATGGCAAGCGCCAACATCTCCAGAACCGCGAAGCGTTCTGCAACCGTCCTCTTCAGCGAGCCGGTCACGCATTCCAACGGTATCGCATTGGTTCTGAAGAGCAGCGGCCTGACCAGCATCGACGAGCTCAACGATCCGTCCCGCACCGTCTGCGGACCGTCCGGCGGCGTGTATGTTGAGATCGCAAGAGAGCTTTGGCCCGACGCCAAGGTTGAAGAGATCGGTTCCTCCGCAGACGCAATCGCAGCTCTGAAGGCCGGTCGTGTGGATGCTTACCTCACCGACACCAACACTTCCTCTGTCATGATGAAGGATGACGACACCCTGACGATCCTCCCAGAGCCCCTCTCCGTCGACACCGTTGCGTTCGGTTTCAAGATGGACCTCGGCTCCTACACGCTCCGCGATGCGTTCAACAACTACCTGAAGATCATCAAGATGGACGGCACCTACAGCGACATCTGTGAAAAGTGGTACGGCGCTCCCTGGACCCCGTTCATGGGCGAATACGGTGCGTAAGCTCTGCTTTCCCGCGTAACGCAAGGAAAAACGGACGGCTGCAGATGAAGACGTCTGTGGCCGCCCGTTTTCAACACCTACTGTTTCATGTTCCGAACGGAACAAATCTTGATTGAGTCTGAACTGAACCGAATCCTCGGAAACGAGCAAAACACTTCAAGCCGGTACAGGACTCTTTGGGAGGTACTATGAGTCAAATACAGTTTCTGAGTTGGTTGCCGACCCTTCTGGAGGGCTTGAAAGTAACGCTGCTCTCATCGCTGATCGCGATCGTGACCTCCGTATTGGTCGGCTCACTGGTTGCAATCCTGGTGGCCTATAACAACAAGTTTCTTTCCGCAGTGATGCGGGTCTATATCTCTGTTTTCCGAAACACGCCGCTGCTGGTCATCCTGTTCTTTCTGTTCTACGGACTTCCGATGATCAAGGTCGTCCTGCCGCCGCTGGTTTGCGGCGTGGTCGCGATCACGTTGAACGAAAGCGCCTTTGTCGCGGAAATCATTCGAGGTTCCATCAAAAATGTTCCGATCGGAGAGGTGGAAGCCGCCGTCAGCCTTGGGCTCAGCAAGACGCAGGTCGTGAACAGGCTGATCTTCCCTCTCGCGTTTCGCAATTCGATCCCGATCCTTACGGGGCAATCTTCCGTAATCATAAAGGACACCTCGCTGTTTTCCCTCATCATGGTCCTGGACCTCATGCGTGCGGGCAGCGCGTTCTATGAGAAGTATCTCAATTCCGTATCTATATGGGTGATTGCCTTTATCTACATCGCCATCTTCCTGCTGATCACGCAGATCGGCAGAGTATTGGAAAAGAAAGCAATGGTAAGGAGATAAGCAATGTCACTGATTCAAATGATCAAATTCATGTCCTCCGGCCTTGTCATCACCGCCGAGCTCGTTCCGCTCTGCGTTCTGACAACGCTCGTTGCGGGCCTGATACTCGGTATTCTGATGTATAAAAAGATTCCGGGATTGAACATCATTCTGTTTGTATACAAAACCTTTATGCGCGGCATCCCGGCGATCGTTATCCTGCGGCTTCTGTATTACAACATCAATCTCAGCTCAGCCTTCTTCACGGCATTTTTAGGCCTTTCCCTGTACCACGCCGCCTATGTGGGCGACATCGTGCGCGGCTGTTTTGAGGCGATCCCCAAGGGCCAGATGATGGCCGGCGAATCGCTCGGCGTCGGTTACTGGACGATCATGCGGAAAGTCTATATTCCGCAGATCATCAAACCGATGGTGCCGATGCTTTGCGGGCAGTACGTTCTGCTCGTCAAGGATACGACGATCGTCTACGTCGTGGGCGTTATGGATATCATGTGGATGGGCCGTCAGCTGATGGCATTGACGTTCAATCCGATCGTGGGCTATCTGCTGATCGGCATATTCTACTACGTGTTGTGCGCACTGATCGAGCTCATCGGCCGTCGCGTCGAAAAGAAGAACGACCACAAAGGCCCGATCCGTAGTTTAAGCAGTTATTATTAAACAATCGTCAGGTGAGGATAATATGGAAGAACAAAAAGTATTAGTCGAGTTTCAAGACGCCTGCAAGTCCTTCAACAACGGCAAAATCGTTGTTCTGGATCACTTCAATTTCAGTTTTTTCCAGGGCGAGACGCACGTGATCTGCGGCAGAAGCGGCGCCGGCAAGAGCACGCTGATCCGCTGCATCAACCGTCTGGAGCATATCGACAGCGGCAAAATTCTGTTTGAAGGAAACGAAGTCACGAAGCACAACATCAAGCGCGTCCGGCAGCGGATCGCGATGGTTTTTCAGAACTTCAACCTGTTCCCCAACATGACCGCGCTCGAGAACGTCACCTTCGGGCCGATCCAATCCCTGCACAAGAGCAAGAAGGAATCGGAGGAAACCGGCAAGCAGTTCCTCGAAAAGGTCGGATTGGGCGACCGCATGAATGCAAAGCCGAGCATGCTCTCCGGCGGGCAGCAGCAGCGCGTTGCGATCGCGCGCGCACTGAACATGTTCCCCGATATGATCCTCTTCGATGAGCCGACGAGCGCGCTCGATCCGGAAATGGTCGGCGAGGTCATCGACATCATGGAGGAGCTGGCGAACGAAAAGCGCAGCATGATTGTCGTCACACACGAAATGGGGTTTGCAAGAGAAGCAGCCCACCGCATTTCCTTCCTGGAAAGCGGACACTTTATCGAAACGAATACGCCGGACGAGTTTTTCAACCATCCCAAAAACGAATCGGTTGCGAAATTCATCAAGCAGATTCAAACATTCTGATTTCAGCATAACGAAAGAGGCGTGACAGTATGAGCAAAAAAATACTGGTTACCGCTTCCCACTACGAGGATCTCTGTCGGGAAGCTGTGGAGCTGTTCCATGCAAACGATTGTGAGCTGGTGATCAACCATAAGGATTTTCCGGCGTTCTCGTTTGAGGAACTCAAGGAGGTCATGGGCGATATCGACGGTGTGATCGCGGGCCTGGACGATTGGAACGAGGAGGTTTTCAAAATCTCCCCCAAGCTGAAGGCCATCGGCCGCTTCGGCGTAGGCGTCGACAACATCGATTTGAAAGCCGCCAAAAAGTACGGAATCAAAGTCGCGAACGCCAAGGGCAAGAACGCGAATGCCGTCGCGGAGCTGGCGGTCGGCTTTATGCTGAGCGCGGCGCGACAGATCCCCCAGCTGAACGCGGATCTGAAGCAAGGGCAGTGGCGACGGTTCGTCGGCCGCGAGCTTGCGGGAATGACGGTCGGCCTGTACGGCTTCGGCGATATCGCAAAACGGGTCGCCAAAAAGCTCATGGGCTTCGACCTCAACGTCATCGCCTGCGATCTCTATCCCGATCGGCAGGCGGCGGAGGCCTATCACGTCACGCTGACCGACTGGGAAACCGTTCTGGGACAAAGCGATATCGTAAGCATCCACATCCCCGATATGCCCGAAACCCATCATGCGATGAACGCCGAAGCGTTTGCCGCCATGAAGGAGGGCGCGTACTTCATCAATACCGCGCGCGGCAGGCTTGTCGATACCGAAGCGCTGTGCGATGCGGTCGAGTCCGGACACCTATCCGGTGCGGCAACCGACGTGTACGAGCAGGAACCGCTGCAGATGGACGCCCGCATACTTCGCATCCCGAACATCGTCACGACGCCGCACACCGGCGCGGAAACCTATGACGTTTACCGCAACGTGGCGCTTTTCACCGCGCAGGAAGTGATCGACGTGCTGGAAGGCCGCGATCCGCAGAACTGGCTGAATCCGTAATGCGGAAGATCGCTGTCGGAAGAAAGGAATGTAGTATGGATCTGAATCTGAAAGGAAAAATTGCGGTCATCACCGGAGGCGCAAGCGGAATCGGCGCTGCCGTCGGACGGGAACTCCTATCCGAAGGCGCATCGATCGCCGTCTGCGGAAGAAACGAAGAAAAGCTCGCGGCGTATCAGAACGAATTGCAGGAGAAAGGCGTCGTTTACACCGAGCGCGCCGACGTTTCCTGCGAGGCGGACATGCGCGCGTTTGCCGCGCACGTCGTTGAACGGTTCGGAAGGATCGACATCTGGATCAACAACGCCGGAAACGCCGTAAATAAATACTTCCTCGATTTCACCGAAGAGGATTGGGACAGGGTCATGGGAACCAACCTCAAAGGGCTTTGGAACTGCTGCCGGATCGCCGCCCCCTACATGATGGAGCAAAAGAGCGGCGTGTTCATCAACATCTCCAGCTATGCCGCCAAGATTCCCCATGCCGAGGGCGCTGTCTATGCCGCTTCGAAGGCGGCCGTATCCAGCCTTACCAAGAGTCTTGCTGCCGATTTGGCCCCCTATCATATCCGCGTTCTCGGCGTCATCCCCGGGATGATCCAGAGCGAGATCGCCAGAAAGAGCATCGAAGAGAACGGCGCGAAATACGTTCGCGACATCGCGATGAAACGGCTCGGCCTGCCGGAGGATCTGGCAAAGCCCATCGTCTTTCTGGCCTCGGATGCCGCTTCCTACATGTCCGGATTCGACGTGGAGATCACCGGCGGCAAGTTCGCCGCTCAGAACACCGATTGGCCCTGGACGCGCATCGGCGCAGCATTTCCGTTGACCCGGTAGGAACCGCCCGATACCTATAGATACCTATATAATAAAATGAAGGGATAAGGTGATCAAGTGAGCAAGACAGAATTACGATATCAGGTCGCAAAGGATGTGTTTGCGGAAGTCGGCGTGGATACAGACGCCGCCATGGACCTGTTGGACAGCATTCCCGTCAGCATCCACTGCTGGCAGATCGACGATCTGTCCGGTTTCGAAGCCCCCGAAAGAGGGCTTTCCGGCGGCATTCAGGCGACCGGAAGCGATCCGAGCAAGGCCAAAAACAAAGATGAATTTATGCGGAATCTCACGAAAGCGCTCTCGCTTGTTCCGGGAAAGAAAAAGCTTGCGCTGCATGCAATCTATCTCGACAATCTCGGCGCCTTTGTGGACCGCGACGCCATCGAACCGAAGCATTTTGCATTCTGGGTCGACTACGCAAAGGAGTATGGACTCGGGCTGGATTTCAATCCGACCTATTTCAGCCATAAGAACGCCGATACGAACTTTACGCTTTCGAGCTTTGATCCTTCGATCCGTGCATTCTGGATCGAGCACGGAAAGCGCTGCCGCCGCATCAGCGATTATCTCGGACGGCAGCTCGGGCAGGTCTGCATCGACAACCACTGGATTCCGGACGGCTATAAGGACTATACCAGATCGGAAGAGCGTCGTGTAGGGAA
>CALFIV010000060.1 GCA_937877295.1 uncultured Clostridia bacterium | reverse complement strand
GAGCCGAAGCCGCTGCCGATCGGTTTCATAGGCAAAGCGGCGCGACAGCTTATCCGGATTGCGTCCGAGCGCTATGACCCGGATGCGGTTGTCAAAATGCGCGTCCGCATACAGCAGAACGTCTGTCAGACAAGAGCCGATCATACCGGTTGCGCCCGTCACAAGAACGGTCGCACAAATGTGCGGAAGCTTACGCGCGATGCGGGCAAGCTGCTCTTTGTATAAAGCGCTGTCAAGGATGCTCATAGGAACTCCTAATGCAGCCAGACTTCCTTCTCCGCGTGGAGAAGCGCTTTGAAGATCTCGATATCTTCAACGGTGGTCAGCTTCAGATTTTTTTCCGAACCTTTGGACATATAGAGCTTTCGTCCGAGTTCGATATACATGGTGCAGGACGCAACGGAATTGGTAATGCCCTTGGCAAGCGCTTCCTGATGCGCAGCGACAATGTCCTTCAGGAAAAAGGCCTGAGGCGTCTGCGTGATCTTCAGATTGTCACGCGGGACTTGCTCCTCTGTGGACAGGGAGTCATACGTTTTGAGCATGGCTGCGGTGCACGGGATCACGGTGATCGCGTTTCCGTACGTGCGGCAGACACGGATGTTTTCAGTGATGATGTCTTCGCCGAGCATTGGCCGGATCGCATCGTGGATCAGGACAATGTCGTCGTCATCGGTATGGCGCGTCGCAAGATCATAGAGACCGTTGCGGATCGAATCCTGACCGTTTTTGCCGCCGCTGACAATATTCTCAAGCTTTGCGATGCCAAACTGACGCGCATAGGCGGAAAGCGCGCCCTGCCAATCGTCGAGGCATACGATTTCGATTGCATCGATCATCGGATGCCGCTGAAAGGCTTCCATTGTGTATACGATCACAGGCTTGTCGTATACGTTGATAAACTGTTTCGGGATGTCCTGTTTCATGCGCGCGCCGACGCCGCCGGCGATGATCAGAGCAATATTCTTTCCCATGATGACAATGTTCCTTTCTGGTTGTCGCTTCGTTTAATTCGCTTTGCCGGGATTCGGCTTTTGCTCGTTCGTCCCGTCTTTTGGGATCAGTTCCTCTTTCAACAGCCGGATGAGACGGTCCGCCGCATTCGGATAATACTGTTTCAATACTTCGCGCGAGAAGGCTTCACGCTTGGCTTTCATCGGATCGTTGCCTTCGATGACGACATGCTGAATGAAATCAATGATATCCTGTGCATTCAATGCGGGATAGTACTGTTCAATACACTGAACGCCGAGCGGAAGCAGCGTCGCTTTGGTTTGCTCCGGCGAACGCATCATATAGCAGCACGGCTTTTCGGTATAGAGATACTCGGCGATAAACGAGCCGCAGTCGTGGATCATGGCGTCGCTGTCCGCAAAGGTCTGGAAATAATCGCTGCTCTTGTCGTAGACGATATTCGGATTCTGCTGCAGCCGTCCGAGGTAATCGTTGATCTCCTCCTGTGTCCAGATGCTGTGAGAGATCAGATTATCGAACAGCAGCGGATGCGGGCGGAATACAAAATCGATCTGCGGGAATCGTTTCGGCAGCTCAATGAACAGGTCCGCATACTGCAGAAAGTTGGAGATGTTCAGCGTTTCCCAGCCCCAGACCGTGTGATGGGGGCAAATGAGGATTTTCTTGCGCTCCTTGACGGCCGGCACATGATTGGCGAGGCTGTCCATCTTCATGTATCCCGTCACATATCCGTTCTTGCCTTTGATTGCTTCCTGCTCCTTGAGGTATTGCAGGTTTGATTCCGTTTCGATACAGACCTTCCACATGTGGTTGTAAAAATCAGAATGGATGACCTCGGTCCAGAATCGCAGCGCAGGGAAGCCGTAGTTCGCATAGACGGTCAGGACGTTTTGATTGAGAAAATACGTTGAGCGATGGAATGCATGCACGAGCGAGTCGTACGGATTGCTGAAACAGACGATCTGATAGGAATCGCCCAGCTCAAGCATCGATCCCTTGCTCCAATCGAAGCCGTGCAGAACGCGATTTCCGTAAGTGGCGGACAGTCCCGAATAGGCTTCGAAGTATTTTTCCCGTTGATATTCCTGCGTACGGGAGATGTTCGGGATGACGATGATCCACGGATCAAACGCTTCATCCGTCAGCATCTTTTCAAAGACCGCCTGAAACGGGAAGACCCCGTTGAACAGATTGAGGAACGCGACCTTGATTTTCCCGGTCCGCCGAACCTGCTCGCGGACTGCCTCGACCTTGGCGGGATATGCGCGATACAGCCGCTCCAGCTTGGCAACATTTGCGGAGGCGCTTTTTTTGTTCCGACGTCTTGCGGATACGATCCGCTTTACGGCACGAGGGATCACGGACAGCTTTCCGCCGCCGGAATTGCTGCTCGACTTGAACCATCCGGTGAAGGTCTGATAGCGGTCAAAGCTGTTTCTGTGTCTCAGCTTGCAATACGCGTGATAGAACCGCATCTGGCGGCGAATGCTCGGCAGCGCAAGGCAGTCCTGCGGGGTCAGCCTGGTATTGGTCAGCGCATGCAGCAGCAAATCGCCGATTTTCTGTTCGGCAAACATCACTTTACATGCACGCCTTCCGGCTTCACCGAGCGCTTTGCGGCCTTCTTCGCTTTCGCAGACGGCGTCGATGACTTCCTTGATCGAATAGGTGCGCAACCCGAGCGTTTCCACATCCTCCTCGTTCCAGCCGACGGAATAATCCGGAACGTCCTGCATAAACACATATTGATTCCGGCCGAAGGGCGTGGGGGAGACGATCGGGATCACGGTCGGGATGCCCATCATCGCGCAGTCCATTGCGCTGATGCCCATCGACATGACGAAATCGGCGTTTTCGAGGATATACCGATCCCGCATTTCTCCGTACAGGAATGAAGTAAATACAAACCGGATCTTCGGCGCATATTTTTGAATGTTGATCCGGTTACGGGCATTTCCGTCGCCGACGATATGGAACTCGACGACCTGATCAAATCCCGACGTCAGAATGTTGTCGAAGCAGTTGATCAGCGAATAGATCTTGTCGGTATCCAGTCTGCCGAGCCAAAGAATCCGGATCACGTCTTTTCGCATTTGCCGCTGCACCGAGGCAACGTCAATCTGCGGCTGATGAACGATTGTGGAGACATATTCGGGCAGGAAATCACGCTCAAACAGGCGATTGATCGGCACAAGGTTGCTTGCGTCCTGAAAGCATGCGGAGTTGGTTTCCCAAAGCATGTTCAGGAACGGCTTTTCTTCAAACCGCGCCGCAAAGAACTGGTTTTTATACCATTGCAGAATCTGCGGATGCCCGAAATACAGAAGAATCCGTGCATTTTTCAGTGCTTCGATTTTGGAAAGCAAAAAGGACAAATGATTGATCGCTGTGAAAAACACAGCTCCCTCAAGACTCTTAAAATCAACCGAATCTTCATTCATGATGTGCAGCGTCTCGGGCTTCTCAAGGGCATATGCACTTTCGATCGCACCGCATACCGGAGCGATATAGTAAGTCTCATATCCGAGTTCACAGGCGAGATACTTGGCATAATCAAGATATACCGTCCGACCGCCGCCGAAGGGAACCTTAATCGCGGTGTACAGGACAATCTTTGTATCCTTCGGAAGCACATAGTCGCCGTTCCGTTTGATCTCGTACCAGTTCAGCGTCGTGCGCTCGCATTCGGCACTGAGCTCGGTCGTTTCCACGTATCGAAACCCGACCTTTTCATAAAACCGGTTGGCGCGTGCGTTTTCCACGCGCACGTTCAGGTAGACGCGATCGAGACCGAGCGTATCGAACGCGTAGGAAAGGATCTGTTCGGTGGCAGCGCGGGCAGCGCCTGTTCCCCATGCGTCGGGGTGCATGGCGATCGCATATTCCGCGTCGTCGCGCCGCTTGGAAATGTTCTTGAGACTGATCGTGCCGAGGTAGGTATCCGACGAATCCACAACAGCGCGATGCACCGTATCGCCGGCGTCGTTTGCGTGCGCAATGAACGATTCCACATCGCTCTGCGCCACATTCCTGCCGCCGATGCGCAAATACTGCGTAGCGTTTTCATCCCGCATCCATTCCAGCATGCGAGGCGCATCCTTCGCTTCCAGTGTGCGAAGACGATAGGTCGGTTGAGTGTTGGATTCCATTTATCTGTCCTTCCGTAAATATGTCCGGATCGCAGAAACCGTCGCTGCAATCTGGCGGTCCGTCAGCCCGTAAAACATCGGCAGGCTGATCTCCTGCGCGGCGATGCGTTCCGCAACCGGGAAATCACCCCTGCGGTAGCCGAGCTCACGATAAGCCGTATGAAGATGCATGGCCACCGGATAATGCACAAGCGTCTGAATGCCTTCCGCCTTGAGAAACGCCATCATCGCATCGCGGTTTTCGGCGAGAATCGGGAAAACATGACGGACGTTCTTCCCGTCCGGATCGTCCTCCGACAGCGTGAGACCGTAATCCTTCAGTTCCGAAAGGTAGACGCCGGCGATTCTTTGACGTTCGGCGTTCCATTTGTCGAGCGAACGCAGCTTGACCGACAGTACGGCGGCCTGAATCGGGTCGAGACGGGAGTTGACTCCCTTCAGCACATGCTGATACTTTTCTTTTGAGCCGTAGTTGGAAAGAATCCGGACCTTTTCCGCAAGCGCATCGTCGTTGGTCGTGACTGCGCCGGCGTCGCCGAATGCGCCCAAATTTTTGCCCGGATAGAAGCTGAATCCGGAAGCCACGCCGAGCGATCCGGCCTTGCGACCTTTGTATTGCGCGCCGTGCGCCTGCGCGGAGTCCTCCACGATCGGCAAGCCGTGCCGGTTCGCGATCGCTTCGATCTCGTCGAACCGCCCGATCCGGCCGTAGATGTGGACCAACAGAATCGCCTTGGTTTTCGGCGTGATTGCAGCTTCGAGCTTTTCGGGGTCGAGGCAAAACGTATCGAGATCGACGTCGACATAGACGGGCGTCGCGCCGGCGTATGTGACGGCGAGGGCTGTCGCGATATAGGTGTGCGCAGGGACAATGACCTCGTCACCCGCGCCGATCTCCATGGCGCGCAGAATCAGATGCAGAGCGTCGAGCCCGTTGCCGCAGCCGATGCAATGCTTGACGCCGACGTAGCGCGCAAAGGCGTTTTCGAACGCCGTGACCTCGCTGCCGCCGATAAAGTAGTTGCTGTCTACCACGCGCAGGATCGCCTCGTCCAAAGCGGGGCGGATCTCATTGTGCATGGCCGAAAAATCCGAAAACGGTACGTTCATTCCTGTTCACCTTCCTGTGCAAACTGTTTGACCACGGAATAGTCGAATACATAGTCCTCCGGATCATAGGGACGGTCCACCAGCGCGAGCAGAACGCAATCGGTGGAGAAATTGTGCATTTCCCGCCAGACAAAGCCGTGGATATAGATGCCCAGCTCGCGGGTGTTCAACGTGACGGTCTCGCGCTCCTGTCCATTGTCGAGCAGAATGTCACAGCTTCCGCTGAGGCAGATCAGAACCTGATGCAGATCCTTATGCGCATGCTTACCCCGCACGACGCCCGATTTGGTATTGTAAATGTAATAGATCCGTCCGATGCGAAACGGAATATCTTTGTTGTTCTCGATCGGTACGAGCGAGCCGCGTTCGTCGCCGAAGGACGAAAAGCGAATCCAATCTACACCCGATATCATCTGTGTTCCTCCATGCCATGAAATTTCAGATGCGAAAAACCGTATGCGCAATGCGCTTCATGCTCCACACCGGCTTTTTGAACATCAGCCGCAGCTTGTCCGCAAGCGAGCCCTGCTCCCATTGCCGCAGCAGCACTGCATTTTCCAGACTTGCGGCTTTTCCGCGCGCCAGACGGAGCTTCAGGGCTTCCGCATTTTCGCAGTACGGAAAGACCTCTTTTTCATAAAAATGCTCCATGTCCGCCTCCAGCACGCGGTTCTTGCTTTCCGGATCGCTGACGCCGCCGGACCGGCGCTTGATCGCGCATTTGGGCCAGAATCCTACGGCAAACCGCCGACGCAGCGCTTGCATGATGAACGGATAGTCCTCCAGAAGCCGGTACTCGGTATCGAACAGGCCGATCGAGGAGAGGCTTTCCTTTGTGCGCGCAAGCGTACAGCCGGGCAGCAGCTTCTGCGTTTCGTGCACGCGGTAGATCTGTTCCCAATCGCGGGACAGCAGCAGCTTGATCTGCTTTCGGTGCGGCCATTTCCCGCGGAAATGCCGCAGGCTTTCATCGTAATTCGCACAGCATGCGCCCATGATCGGATCGCCCGACCGCATGAATGCAGCCGTCCATTCGGAAAGAACACGATCGTTTCGAAAGACGTCGTCTCCGGACAGCGGAAAGATATAGATGCCCTTCGCATGCATCAGCGCATCGTTGTAGTCGGCGACTGTACCGATGTTCTGCGGATGATGAATCAGGCAAAAATCAACAAGGTTTTCACGCTTATTCGCATGAACAAACGCTTCAACAGCATTGGCGTCGAACACTTCCGAGCCGTCATCGGCAATGATGTATTGTATCCGGGGATAATCCTGAGAGAGAACGGAACGGATTGTGTGATACAGATGGATGCTCTGATAGCTCAGCGTGACGACCGTGATCAAAGGCAATTTGTCCCGTTGCGTATTTCGCATATATCTGCTCCTTTTCCGCGAAATTTGAACTAAAAATTTCCTTCTATAAGATAACATACTTGCGCGTCAATGTCAACCGAAGCCGAATACTGTCGCAATGCGCGCAAAAAACTTAAAAGGGCATCTTTTTTTCCGAAAGGCGCAAAAACTTCTTTTCTTTCCGAAATATTTTGCTATAATATAGACAATCCATAGGAGGACAATGAAATGGACAATTCTTCGGATTCCAACGGAAAAAAGAAACGCGTCGTTTCCGGCGGCGGCGTCACAGTGGAGATCTGGGGCACGGATGTGGACGGCACTACCGTGCGCATGACCTACTACCAGAGCGGCATGTCCGTGATCACCTACCGCGGGGTCTACGACCGGGACGGCAATCAGATCTCCAACAACCAGGAGGCCTACAGCCTGTACCACGTCCACGAATAACCGAATATCTGATTCCCCTCCCACCCGAACCACAAGTTCGGGTGGGAGATTTTTTTGCGCAAATTTGCGGAGACTCCGCCCGATGGGCGGCGCTAGAGCCGCGCAGATTGTTTGTTAATAAACAATCTTTCGTATTATTCCATCGCTCATTCGATTTTCTTTCTGAAAAATTTATATTTTTTTCTTGTAATTAAATGGATATTCGATGTATAATCGGTTTATTATGATGTCATACAAGAATATTATAGTATCAG
>CALFIV010000059.1 GCA_937877295.1 uncultured Clostridia bacterium | reverse complement strand
ACCCGCCGGAGCATCGAATACCTGGAGGACGGACAGATCGTGCTCTTCGCCTGCGGCACGGGCAGCCCCTTCTTCTCCACGGACACGGGCGCGGTGCTGCGCGCGCTGGAAGACGGCGACGGCGACACGCTTCTGAAGATGGCGTCGCTCTCCGAAGAGGTCTGCGGCGCGCATCCGGAGCTGTTCGGCGAAGGCAAAAATGCGCACGCGGTCATGCAGAACTATTACCGCACGCTCGCAGGTTCGCACTATGCGCAATGGAAGGAAACCTACGGCAAGCGCTTTTCCCTCGACGCGCAGCTCGAAACCGAGCTTCTCACCCTGAGCCCGCTCTATTCCGGCACGTCGCTGTATGAGATCAACCGTGCGCTGGAGATCGACGCAACGCAGTACGCCGTGATCTCCGGACCGCTTTCGATCAACGGCGAACCCGTCGGCACGATTTCGATGACCGCCGTGGAATGGGACGGCGAATGGCAGCTCCTGATTGTTTACGTGTATTAACCCACTCGTGTTTGAGGCCGTGACCGTTTTTTCGGTTTTACGGCCTCTTTTTTCTTGTCTTTTTTCGGAAAATCTTTTATACTGTATTTGAAAAATCCGGGCATATGCCCGTGCAGCAGAAAGGACTGTTCCATGCGCTTTTTCAAACGTTCGATTTCCCTGATTCTCGCGCTCGTTTTGATGCTTGCCGTGACGCCGTTTGCGGAAGCCGCGACCGGCACGCTGGTCACAAACACCGGCAATCGTCACGTCGTCTGCACCGCGCTTTCGAGTCAGGCACAGGCATACTATACGGGCAACTATACCTATAGTGTGGTCAGCGCGCTGTCCGCTTCCCCAAGCGATCCGATGAGCAGCCCCATGTTCTCACGCCTGTCCACGCTGATGTCCTCGACGATGGAAAAGAGCGTCAGCTACGGCTCGCTCACGACCTACTGGTCGAAGACCGACGCGAACAACGGTTCGTCGAATCCGATCCTCTTTTATTCGGATGAGCTGAGTGGAAGCTTCAATCGCGAGCACGTCTGGCCGAAATCGCGCGGCAGCTTCTATCAGAGCAATGCCGGCAGTGACCTGCACCATCTGCGGCCGACCAACTCGAACGTCAACTCGACGCGCGACAACTATACATTCGGCAATGTCGTGGGCGTGCTGAACTCCTATAAGACCTATGCCTACGACGGCAAGACCGTGCTGTGGTACAGCTCGGATGCGGACCTCGTCGAGGTCGCCGACAACATCAAGGGCGACGTTGCGCGCATTCTTCTGTATGTCTGGTGTCGCTGGGAGCAGCCCAACCTATATGAGAATGTCCCATCTTCCGCGCTTCCGGCGATGGATTCCGACGACAGCGCGAACAACGGTTTAAAGGTCATCGAATCGCTCAGCACGCTGCTGCAGTGGATGGAGGACGACCCGGTCGATACGTGGGAAATGTCCAGAAACGACCAGTGCGAGAACGTGCAGGGTAATCGCAACGTCTTTATCGACTACCCCGAATACGCATGGCTGCTCTTCGGCCAGACCCCGCCGTCGAACTATCAGACACCAAGCGGCATCGCATCGGGCCAGACGCCTGTGACAACGCCGACGCCGACCGCGACCGCAACGCCAAGCGCATCTCCCACCGCAACGCCCACCGCAACCCCGACGCCCGGCGTCGGATCGACCGTAACCTACACGCTCGTCGAATCCGCGCCGTCCGACTGGTCAGGCGACTATCTGATCGTATACAACGCCGGTCCTTTTGCAATGAAAGGCTCGCTGTCGGAAATCGACAAAAACGGCAATTATCAAGCCGTATCCATCAATAACAAGACGATCACGCTCGACGCGTCAAGCAACATTTATTTCACGGTCGCAAAGAGCGGCAGCAGCTATACGATCAAGTCCGCAAGCGGGTATTATATCGGACGTGCTGCCGATTCAAACGGTATCGACAGCAGCAGCACGACCGCGTATTTGAACACGCTGTCGCTTTCCGGCACGGATGTGAACGTCATGGGCGCAGGCGGCGCATATCTGCGCTTCAATACAAGCTACGGCTTCCGCTACTACAGATCCGGCACATATACGAATCAGAAAGCGATCTCGTTCTATCAGCGCGACGCCGCTGCAACGCCGACGACCACTCCG
>CALFIV010000058.1 GCA_937877295.1 uncultured Clostridia bacterium | reverse complement strand
GTGGGCTTATCGTTCTTGCCGTAGATGTTGTAGCCGAACAGCGCGTTCAGATTTTCGATCTTGCCGCGCGTCCATGCGACCTCGATCGAGTGGCGGATCGCACGCTCCACCTTGCTTGCGGAGGTATTGAACTTCTTCGCGATGCCCGGATAGAGCTCCTTGGTGATGCGGTTGATCAGCGAAGGATCGCGATAGACCATGCGGATGCCTTCGCGCAGATAGTGATAGCCCTTGATGTGCGCGGGGATGCCCGCGACAAGGAAGATCGCCGTCACCTTTTCGTCAAACGACTTCGGCGTCTGCTGATAGGAGATCACGCCGCCCTTCGGGTCGGTTGCTTCGGCGGTTTCGATCACGCGTTTCAAAAGCGTGTCCGGCTCGACGGGCTTCACCATAAAGTAGCGCGCGCCCAAGGTGCAGCAGCGGCGAACCATCGTTTCATTGCGCAGCGCGGAGATCACGATCACCGCGGGCGCTTGTCCGCCGCAGACCGCGGGAAGCTGCTCCAATACCGTCAGTCCGTCGGTGTTCGGCATAATGAGGTCGAGCGTCATGAGATCGTACGGCTTGTCCCGAAGCATCTTCAGCGCCTCGCGCCCGTCGGCGGCAACGTCGATCTCGCCGATGCGTTCCTCCGTCGAAAAATATCCTTTCATCTGATCGGTGAACCGGGTGTCGTCGTCCACCAGTAAAATCCGAAGCTTTCCCATGCCTTCCTCCTTTGCGCTGTTTGCCGCGCACGTTCTTGTTTACCTGTATTGTACGGGCAAACCGCAAAAGAAGATAGCGTGTTTCTTTCGCACAAAAATACGAAAAACGCACGACGATTGTCGACCGTCCCCGCCGGAGACAAAAAATACCCCTCCCCGCGGACTGCGGTGCGGAGAGGGGCGTAGGATCACACAGCCGGCATGTCATCCTGAACCGCACAGCGGTGAAGGACCTCTGAGCGCTTACGGCATCTGCGACTCGCGCAGCAGACTGTCGGTGGTGATGCGCGGCTCGACGGGCGAGCCGTCGAGCGCCGAGAAGTACAGGTTCCAGACGCCCTCGCTTTGAAGGGCTTCCGCGCGATAGGTCAGCTCCCACATCGGAAGATACAGTCCGAAGCCGCGCTTGTCCTTTTCGCTGACGACGCCGTAGGTCAGCCGGACCGTTTCGATGCGAATCACGTACGGCTCTGTCCGGTCGATGTTCGCGTACTGATAGCCGAGCTGCGCCGTGAACCGCCGGCACATGCTGTCAAAACCGAGCAGCGCGGCGTCGGATTCGACCACGGCGGCCGTTTCCGAAAGACCCGACCACCAGACCTCGCAGACGCCCTCGCTTCCGACCGCAATGCGGATGCGTTCGATCCCCTCCCACGGCGCGCCGAGTACGTTTGCGCTGTCGCGCGGATACTGATACCCGATCACATTTTTTTGATCGATCGAATGCGTCGTGCCGACGGAACGCACATAGGTGCAGAACCAGACGCTTTCCGTGCGATCGTAATTGTGCCAGCCGAATCCGCGCTCCGTGTACATCAGCGCCGTGCACTCGACGCCGAGCGCCGCAAGCAGCGCATCGGCAGCCGCGACCGCCTCCTGCTCGGAGATGCGCGGCGCGTCGAGCGGCGGATCGCCCGCCTCCAAGAAGTCTTCCGTATAATAACTTGTATGGGCATCGTCGACCCACGTCCCGCCGTTCGTTTCACGGCCGAAGGTCAGAAAGGCAAGGCTGCCGTCGGGAAGCTCGATATAATAGCTTTTGGCAGGTTCGAACCCATTTTTTGGATCGACCGGCACGCGCTGCGGCGCGTCCGGCGCGGTCTGATAGGCGTCTTCGAAATACTTGATGACCTCCGCCTGATCCTCCATTTCGAAGATCGAGCCCCACCGTCCGTCATACGCCGTCGCGGCAAGCAGCTCCTCTTTGAGCTCGTCCTTGGTCGGCTGCCACCGCTCGTACCCCTTGCCGTCGGGGCAGAGCAGATTGAGCAGCTTTGTGCAGAACGCGGGATCGGCAACGGTATCGACGGCGCGCACCTCGAGCACCGGGAACGTGCCGCTGCGGTCGAGCTCCACATCCGCGTCGAACTCCGGCACGACGTTCTTTTCGGGCGTTTCGGTCAGGGTCAGATGTGCGGGGATCGCCGAAAGATCGGTTTTCGCCGCGGGCTTCGGCGCGTCGTCGCCGCGATAAATCACGGCTTCCTGCTCGGGCGTCGGCACACAGGCAAGCAGCAGCAGGAGACAAAGCAGAATTGACAGCTTTTTCACGGCGTGCCTCCGTCAATCCTTCGGCAGCGCAAGGACGATGCGCGTGTCGGACAGCGGCGTTTCGACGGTGTCGGCCTTGCGGAAATGCTCCGGGATCGGCACGGGATCGCCGTCGAGCGTGAGCGTGACGTCCTTTGTGATGACACCCTTGGTCGGATCGTCCGGGTCTGCATCCTCATAGGCGGTAAAGCCCGTGACGTATCGGACGACCGGAATGACCGTGACCGATTCGAGCGCCGCATAGTCCGACGGCAGTACCGGGATCTCAAACTGCCAGCCGCCGTTTTGCCGCGCAATGCGGTAGTACGGAATATGCACCGTCTCGCCGCCCGCGAGGACGTCAATGCTCAGCGCCGTGAGAAAGCCGTCGTTGAGCGCGTCCTTTTCGAGCTCCGTCCACGACGCGGGATACGCCGAAACCGTCAGCTCCGCCATCAGACCGCTCGGCAGGTATGCGACGTTCACGCGCATCTTCAGGCCGTCGAAGCGTACCGTGCGATTCATAAGCGTTTCATGCTCGCCCGTCGGCCGATAGGTGGAGACGGTCATCGGCGCAGAACCGGAGAACGCAAGCTCAAAGCCGTTGTTCTCATGGTGATTGCCGCTTGTCGTGTCGAACGAGATCGTGTGAATGACGCGCGCGACATTGCCGACCGCGCCCATGTCGTCGACGTCCGCGTCGTAGATGTAATAGAAGAGCGTCATTTCGCAGACGCCGTCCGGCAGCGGCTCTTTGAGCGTATAGTACGAGGTATACCACAGCCCGTAGTCGCCGTCCTGCGTGTCGAGCGTTTCGCCGCCGGTCGAGCCGCCGATGATGACGGTATAATCCGCTCCGTTGATTTTCGTCTCCTGCGTCAGGGTGCGGATCGAAAGACGGTGCGGGAAGATTTCGTCCGGGTGTTCCTCCCAAAGGAACGCGTCAGCGCCCGGGAAGGCAAGAAACGCATTGACGAACAGCCGCGAGCCGTCATAGTAGACCTCCTTGACCGAGGCCTTGATCTCCTTTAAGTACGCATAATCCTCGGCGCGGTACGGCGCTGCGCCGCGCGCCTCTCTGCGGGACGGCGACTCGCGCGCCATTTCGTTGTAGCCCTCGTCCCACTGCGTGCGGATCGAGTACTGCCCCAAAAGCTCCACCGTGCGTTCGACGTCCTTCGCGTCGGTCGCGCGGATTGCAGCGTCAAGCTCGACGACCTGTTCGCGCGCGTCGGGCGGGGTGGCAATGTAGTCCTGCGTGGTGTAATCGGGATGCGTCAGCCGATAGAGCCCGTCGGCCACGCCGGGTACGGTGAATCCGAGCGTGAGATAGACGACGGCGCAGGCGGCGACGGCGGCCAGCGCTTTTTTCCAAGGGAAGCGCAGCGCGCGCTTTTTCTGTGGCGCGGCGGCCTTGAGGGAATGCTTCAGACGCGCGTCGATGCGCGACAGCGTTTGTTCGGGGATATGAGATTCGGGGTCGAAGCGGTCCATCAGAAGCGCTGCTTCGGCTTCGGTGACGTTCGACAAAGCTTGTTCCAGACGGTCAGGCATTGGTTTTTGCTCCTTTCAGCATGATGCGCAGGCGCTTCAGCGCACGGGACGCACGCGACACGACGGTGTTTTCCTTCATGTGCAGCATGGCGGCGATCTCCGCGCCCTTGAGGCCGATAAAGTACTTTGCGATCAGGATCGTTGCGTCCGGATCGCCCAAGGATACGATTGCATCGATCAGCTCCTCGCGTTCGATGCGCGAAAGCGCAAGCTCCTCCGCGCTGCGATCGGCAGCGCCCGCGTCCCAGACCGCGTCAACAGAGGGCTGCGGAATGCGCGCGATCTTTCTTTGATGGTCCAGCGCGCGGTGCGTCGCGGTCTTGACGAGGTAGGTCTTCATTGCGCCGTCGTCGAGATCGAGCCGCTCCCTATGCTCGTAGAGATACAGGAACACGTCGGAGACGCATTCCTCGACGTCGTCCTCGGGGTAGCCCCGTAAGATTCTGCGGACGGTATAATACACCAGTCCGCCGTGTGTGTATAACAGCTCGCGTATGCCGCGATCGGGATCGCTGCGCAGCAGCCGCGTCCAGTTTTTCAATGTCGCACCTCCTTGCGGTGTTTTTTGAACATGTTCTGTAAAGGAAACGTATGAAACGCGGATTTTGTGACATGCATCGGTAATTTTGCGTTCGCTGGATATGATAACAGGGAAACGTCGCGGTTTTGCAACAAAAGTATGTACGAAAAGAAAAGTTTTTGCCCTTTTCTTGCATCCGCTTTTGCAGCGCGGTATAATCAATCCAAACAACGAGGTGCTATTATGAATATGACGCAGAAACCGATCGTGAATTCGGACCTGATCGGCGACTTCTTCACCATCGAGCTGCCGGGCTTTGCGGGCAGAAAGCAAAAGCCCGAGCCGTGCCGTGTGCATTATCTGACGATGGGAAGGGGCGAGCCGCTTCTTTTGGTGCATTCGGTCGGACAGTCGATTTACACATGGCGCAAGCTGATGCCGCTCCTTGCGGAGCATTACTGCGTCATCGCGATCGACCTGCCGGGGTTCGGCTATTCCGACCGGCCGTATTCTTTGAACTACTCGATGGACGAAATGGCGGATATCCTCGTCAAGTGCCTCGACGCGCTGGAAATCAAGTCCACACACGCGCTCGGCGTCACGATGGGCGCGCTCTATACGATGTACGCGTCGGTCAAATATCCGGACCGTTTTATGAAGATCATTGCGCTGACGCCGGGCGGCGTCACCGAGCGCATGCCGAAAAAGATCCGAAGACTCGAGCGTCCGCTCGGATTCCTGTACCGCGAGCTGTACAACCAAAAGGACTTCGAGGAGAACCTGCCTCTGTTTTACTATGACGGCACGGTCTGCACGCCCGAGGTCGTCACGCAGTACTATAAGACCTGCGACAGCTACGCGTCGCGGCAGGCGATCATGTATGCGATCCGCAACTTTGACGAGGACTATGCGCTGAGCGAGATTCAGAACCGTGAACGCGAGTTCTTCATCATCTGGGGCGATTCGGACAAGCTGCAGCCGATGGACCGGCTGTTTGAGCTGCGCGAAATGCTCAACATGAGCGTGTATCACCGCATCCGCAACACGGGCCATTGGATGCATGAGGAAAAGGCGGAAAGCATCGCGGAGGCGGCGGACCGCTACATCCGCTATACGGGAGAGGAAGCATGATCGGGCAGTTCGAATTGGGCGACACAGTCCGCATGAAAAAACCGCATGCCTGCGGCGAAAACCTGTGGACGATCACCCGCGTCGGCGCGGACGTCAAGCTGCGCTGCGCGCGCTGCGGACGCGTCGTGATGCTCGACCGGCTCGATTTTCAAAAATCCGCAAGGCAAATCATAAAGAAAGAGACAAGCGAACCATGATCCTGCAACCGATCGCCAAGCTTCGCCGGCAGGCGGAAAAACGAAACGAAACCATGGAGGGCGGCGCGCCGTGGCGCGCGCTCGATTTCGTGCTGTATCTGCTGGTGGTCATGCTGGCCGTGCTTGCGATCCGCGCCGTCGTCGCCGATCCGGTGCGCGTGGACGGGCTCTCCATGCTCGATACGCTTTCCGACGGCGAGGTCATGGGCGTCGACCGCCTTGCATACGCGCTCAGAACGCCGCAGCGCGGCGACGTTGTCATCTGCTATTATCCGGATGAATACTATGTGCAGCGCAACAAGAGCTACAATACGCGCGTCAAGCGCGTCGTGGCCGTCGGCGGCGACACGATCGAAACGATCGGCGGCGAGGTCTGCGTCAACGGCGAGCCGGTTGCGGAAGCGTATGTGTCCGCAAACCGCGCCGGGTATCAACAGATCGAAAGGACCGTCGTGCCGGACGGCTGCGTCTATGTGCTCGGCGACAACCGCGCGGTCAGCATCGATTCGCGCGACGCGGCCGTCGGACCTGTGCCGCTTTACCGCGTCGTCGGCAAGGTGCGGTTTGTCATTTATCCGTTCAAACAGTTCCGCACTGTCTGACCGCCATGGAAACCCGCTCCGTACGATTCAAAACCGAACACCGTTCCCAGAATGCGCTCCGCTGGCTGTTTGCGGGGCTCATCGGGCTGCTGGTTGTGCTGTTCGTGCTGTTCGTCTGGTTTTCGCCGGTGTATGTGGCGGACGAATCCATGATGCCGACGCTCCAAAAGGGCGATACGGTCTTTTATGACCGGCTGTACCGGCATTTCGGAACGTTCGAACGCGGAGACATGGTGGTGTTCCGCAATTCGGCGGGCGACCTTCTCATCAAGCGCGTCGTGGCGCTCGGCGGCGAGACGATCGAGGCGCGCGACGGCGTGCTGATCATCGACGGTAAATACGGCATGGACGAGCACCGCTATACGCCGACCGCCGCTTTGGATATTCCGCAGACGCGCGTGCCGCAGGGCAAGGTCTATGTGCTGTCGGACGACCGCAATTACGGCGAGGACAGCCGCAACCGCGGTGTCGGCTGTCTCGATACGGCGTCGATCCTCGGAATCGTGCGCGTGCGGCTTCGCAGCTTTACGATTTTCACACACGAGCCTTGACAGCTTGTCCGGGCAATGCTATAATAGAGCTTGCGCAGGGGCGTCGAATTCTTCGACTGAGAAGCACCCTTGGAACCTGTTGGGTCATGCCATCGTAGGAAGCGCAGCAAAGCGTTTTTGATGCCGTCCCGACGGGACGGCAATTTGATTTTTGGAGGAGTAACAATGAAAAAGAAAACAACTCGCATGTTGGCGGAGGCAGGCGTCAGCGTAGCGCTTGCGCTCGTGCTGAGCTACCTGAAGATCCCGGTTGCGGCGCTCGGCGGCTCGATCGACTTTGTGATGGTCCCGCTGATCGTGTTTGCGTATCGCTGGGGCGTCTGGCAGGGCTTGCTGGCAGGCCTCGCCTTCGGCACGCTCAAATTCTTCCTTGCCGGCGGTACGGCGGTCAACTGGCAGAGCATGCTGCTCGACTACTCGGTTGCGTATGCGTTTGTGGGCTTCGCAGGTCTGCTGTGCAAAAAGAAGGGCCTGCTGCCGGTGTCCGCACTGATCGGCTGTGTGGCGCGGTTTCTGGTGCATTTTGTCAGCGGCGTAACGATCTATGCGGAGTACGCCACCTCGACGGCGGATTTCTTCGGTCTGTCCGTCGCCACCCCCGGCGCGGTCCTGTTCTCCATCGTTTACAACGGTGCGTACATGCTGCCCAATACGATCATCGCCATCATTGTATGTGCAATTCTGATCAAGCCGGTGCAGCTTCTGGACCGTTTCTGAGCGAAAGCAAGCGACACGCGAACGCGCAGCCCGGGCAGGCGGCGTAAAGAATCCATACCAAGGGGATGTTCAGAAAGTGAGGTCATTCTGAGGCTTTGCCGAAGAATCTCCGGACGCAAATTTGAAGCAGCATTGGTTTACAAGGCTGTTTCGCTCCGAGATCCTTCACTGCAGGCGGTTCAGGATGACATGCGGGACTTTCTGAACATCCTCTTTTTGTTTTTCGGGATTTGTCATTCTGAGCCGCAGGTGAAGAATCTCTGAACTAAGCAGGCATACAACCGATTCCGCTCTGAGATCCTTCGTCGGCGCTCCGCTTAAGATGACGCGTCGCACGCTTCCCGCGCGTCGAATGCGCTGCGCTTCGTT
>CALFIV010000057.1 GCA_937877295.1 uncultured Clostridia bacterium | reverse complement strand
TTGCGGACGCGGTTCTGAAAGAGGTCGGCACGCGGAAGAACTTCACGAAGGAAGATCTGCGCATCATCCGGGCGCGGCTGGAAAAGGCGTTTGCGATCCTTCACAACGCATGGCACGGGCAAGGCGATCAGCTTGTAGCTATGGAGTACGCGGACAAGCTGTTTGATGCGATCCTGAACCGCTATACCGAGATGTCCGAAGCGGACGCGGAAATGCGCGACGCGATCCTTGCCGAGATTCCGAGCAGACGCGACGCAAAAGGTCATATCATCCATGATATTGAAGTGACCGCTGCGCAGATGGCAGAGATCAAGCATGTATACGGCAGCGTCGCGGCGTACAATCAGGCGTTGACAAAAGCACTTGGTACAAGGGTGTATATCAAGGAAGCGCAGAACGCGCAGACGCTTGAAGACGTATTCGCAAACAATCCGTACCTTGACGCAACGACGAACGAGGGCGATATGCCGACGGTGCTGCTTGAACGCGCACAGGAAACAGTCGGCAAACGAACGAATCCGTATAAGGCAGACAGCGAAGAACGCGCTGCTTTGAAGGAAGCCATGTTCGAAAAGGCGTTGACAATCGTTGGTATCGAGAAGTCTACTGCACAGAAGGTACGTGAAGCTGTCAAGCAAGCAAGAGCCGAGGAACGCGCAAAGGCGAAGGACAAGACCGCGAACGCGGTTGCGAAGGTACGCGCGGAAGAACGCGCAAAAGCAAGAAAGCGCGAAGCAAAGCTGAAAGAGGTTACGCAAAAGAAGATTGCAAACCTGAAGGTCGAGCAGTTGCGCAGGGATGTCAAGACTATTGCGCTGAAATGGAATCAGCGGCTTGTCAAGATGCTTGCGAATCCGACGGAAGCAAGTCATATCCCGGTGCAGCTTGCGCGTGAGGTCGCAGAGTTTACCGATGCGCTGACGCGGTTCCTTGACAGCGGCACGGAGCGCGGACAGATTAACCTTGCGAAGATCGCAAAAGCGTACCAGCAAGCGTTTGACGATCAGGCGACGATTGCACAGGCGAAAGCGGAGAATCCGAAGTACGATCCTCGCGGACAGGTCATTGACCGCGAGATGTATGACGAGCAGCTTGTACAGATGATGGACGAGCTGAACGAAGTGTTGCAAGGCAAGACGCTGAAAGACCTGAACCCGTTTGAGATGCGTATGCTTCTGAACACGGTGCGCGGCGTTGCGCATACGGTGTACGACGCGAACCGCATGATCGGAACGTCGGAGCGCAAGGCGATTTGGAAGGTCGGCAGCACGATGGTCAACGAGCTGGAGACCGCGCCGAAGGTTTCTGATAAACTGCGCGGATATCTTGAAACGTCGCTTGACTTGCGGAGACTTGCAAGAATCTACAGCGGATCGAACGATAATGCGGAATTCGTAAAACTGGTGAACCATCTGAACGAAGGCGCGATTGAAAAGGAACGCATTGCACAGACGCTTCAGAGTATCCTTGCCCCTGTCACCGATCAGTACGGCGATGAGATTAGGAAATGGTACGGCAAGAACGCGGAATGGATTGACACCGGGATCACGAAGAACGGCAAGAAAGTCGAGATCACCAAAGGTATGCGCGTATCCCTTGCGATGCACGTTCTGAACGAAGGCAATATGCGGCATATTGAGAACGGCGGCTTGACGATCCCGAACCGCGAGATGTACCGCAAGGGAAATCTTCAGGACGCATACGCGAACGGAGAGCTGGTACGTCTGAACGCGGAGCAGATCGAGGAAATCGTTTCGCACATGACAGAAGCGGAAAAGGCGTACGTCAAAGCGGCGAAGGAATTATTCCATAAACGCACCGGGTATTACGTTAACAAGACGAGCTTGCAGCTCCTTGGATACCTCAAGGCGACGGTCGAGAACTATTTCCCGATCCATACTGACAGCAACTTCACAAAGACCGATTTTGCGTCTTTGAAGATGGACGGCTCCATCGAGGGTCAGGGCTTCTTGAAAGAGCGTGTGAACGCATCGAATCCCGTTTACCTTGAAGATATCACGTCCGTGGTGAACAGGCAGATTCGCGGCGTTGCATTGTATGCAGGGCTGGCGGTTCCGATGCGGAACTTCAATGCTGTTATGAACGCATCCATCTATGAGGATGACAATGGAGTATGGCGTCCACGCACGACGGTCAAAAAAACGTTGACACAGAAGATGGGTGCGTATGGTGCAAAAGTGGTCGAGGGGTTTCTTGCCGACGTATCGGAGATGTCGCACGTTGATGTCACGCCTATGGAACGGTTTGCCGGGAAGCTGGCAACGAACTATGTCAAGGCTGTTTTGCTCGGAAACCTAAAGGTCGCGCTGAAGCAGGTTGCATCTTATCCGACGGCGGCAGCAGTCATTCCGTGGAAGTACCTTGCAAAAGGATTGACCGCAGGGAAGACCGACATTGATCTTATCAATCAGTATACGCCGCTATATCAGATGCGTCGTGAAGGACAGGCGAACGAGATATCTTCCATCATGGCGAAGCGCGGTCTTGAACAGAGATTGCCGTGGCTGCTTGGATGGATTACAAAGATGGACGTTGCAACGGTCGGAAGAATATGGAAAGCAGCGGAGTACATGGTCGCGGATCAGCAGAAGAACCTTCCCGTCGGATCGGACGCGTACTATCAGGCGGTCGCACAGGTGTTCAACGACACCGTGCAGCAGACGCAGCCGAACTTCACACCGTTGCAGAGGAACGCGGCGTTGCGGTCGAAGAATCCTATTGTGCGGTCGTTGGTGCTGTTCGGAACACAGAGAATGCAGAACGGTGGCATTTTGATGGAAGCGGCGTATGAATTGAGACAGAGCAAGGGCAAAAGCAAGATTGAGATTCAGGCGGCGACGCAGAAGCTCGGCAGAGCAGTCGCGTCGCAGATCGTGCAGAACATCCTCCTGATTGCCGCGAGTATTGGCGTGGATGCGCTGCGCGGACGCATGAAGTCTTGGCAGGATGATGATAAGGAGATCACCGTCGAAAGCCTTGCAAAAGGCATGGGTGATATGTTCCTGTCGAACATGGTTGGCTCATTCCTCGGCGGTTCAGAGGTGTATAACCTTGTCAGCGCGTTGTTCAAGAAAGCGACAGGTGGTACAGCGTACGATTCTGAATTTACAATTCCGGCATTGGATTCAGCGGAAACGATTCTGAATTTCGTGCAGGATCTTCCCGACGTGATTAAGTACCTGACGGGCGATCACACCGACGCAGAAAAACTGAACAAGGCAAAGAATTGGAGCCTTACGCTTGCAAAAGCGTTTGGTTATGCCACGGGCATTCCTCTTGAAAACGCGGTGAAGGATTTGTTCAAGGGTATTATACCCGCGATTCAAGACCTTTTGGATTGGAAGAAAACAGGAGAGCTTAATCCTTGGCTCCATCAGAGCGGAAAGTTGGACAGCAAAAAGACCGCTGCAAACTACAAAGAGTGGACGAACGCAGGGAAGAAAGGAAGCACGTACCTTTATTGGGAAAAGAAACTGAAGGACGTTCAAGGCGGCTACAAGCCGAAATCGGAAGAGCTGTTCCGCGACAGTACACTTTCCACAGAGGACAAGGCAACGCTGCTTCGGATGCTGTCAAGCGGTGAGTACACAAGCGAAGGTGCGGTTGTGTACTCCGCGAACGGTGATGTGGTCGTAGATTTCACGAACATTGACACGTACCGCGTATCGACAGAGTTGTCTGCTTCAAGGTATCAGGGGTTCAAAAATACTGTAGCAATGGGCGTACCCGAAGATGTTGCGGCGACTGCGTTCATGCACTACGCTGATATGAAAAAGCAAGGCGAAGGTGCAAACGACCGTTTCCGCGACTGGCTGTTCAAACTGGTTAGCGATCCGCACCAGCGCGCCGTCATTGACATGAACGTGGTTGGAAATGCGGAGACCGTGGAAGGCACGATGGGCTACAAAGCGGACGGCAAAATCTACGCGGACTACACGACGAAAGAGCTTTTTGATTCGTATACGAAGGGCAAGAAGTCCGATAAAGCGGAGACTGTGCAGAACGCCGATATGAGTGTTACCGACAAGGCAAAGGCGTTTGCATCCATGTACGATGGATATACCGCAAAGGGCGGCATCGTATACGATAAGAACGGAAAAGTCGCAGCAGACTTTACCTCCGATGAAGCATACCGCGCATCGCAGCTTGGAACGTCAAAGTACGGGATGTACCAAAAAGCGGTCAACCTTGGAGCAAGTCCGAACGATGCGATCACTGCAATCGAAAAGTATGCCGAGATCGACAAGGCGAACAGCGGTGGCGAAGGCGCGATCTTCCGTGAATGGCTGTTCAAGACCTACATGAACCCGACTACACGCGCATACATGGACGCGGCTGTCAGCGGTAAGGAAGTCACCGTAAGGGACGGCAAGACCTATGACGAGGACGGGAATCTGTACCGTGATTATTCGTCCGACACGTGGTATGAATTGTCTGCAATGAGTGCAAAGCGGTATCAGGCGGCGAAGGAACTTGAATCTACAGGCATCAAGCCGGAAACGACGGTCAAATACTACACGGAGCTGAAGCAGTACAGCAAGAAGACCGAATGGACAAGCTACCTCAAAGACAAGGGATTGACGCAAGAACAAATCAATATCATCCTTTGGTCGAGAGGTTGGTACAAGCGCAAGTAATGAGGAAAGGACCGAACGGGTTTTTTATGCCCGTGGCTCCCGCCTACGGTGGCGGTTATGGTAACGGCAGCTTCGGCTACGGCGGCGATTTGATCCCTTGGCTGTTCCTCTTTGCAATGATGAATGGCGGTTGGGGCTTCGCGGCATGGGCGGCTGGGGCGGCATGATGGGCATGGGAATGATGGACGGCATGTGGTCGTTCCCGTGGCTTTTCAACGGTCAGAACAACATCAACAACAACACGAACGCAGGGTTCCGTGATGCGGCTCTCAACGACGGCATTAACGGTATCCGCAGCAATCTTGCAGACATCTCGACGCAGATTTGCAACGGCTTCAACGGCGCGGAGATCGCGGCGAACGGTCGGCAGATGGCGGACATGCAGCAGAATTTCGCATTGCAGCGTGAGATCGCCGGAGTAGATGCGTCTATTGCGCGTGAAGCATGCGCCACTCGCGCAACCAGCACGCAGAACACGCAGTCCATCCTCAATGTGATCACAGGCGGCATTCAGTCCATCAAGGATCAGCTCTGCCAAGACAAGATCGATGCGAAAGATGACCTCATCGCGCAGCTTCGTCAGGAAAACCTGTATGCGCGTGGTCAGGCTTCGCAGGTCGAACAGACGGCAGCTATCCGTGCATCGCAAGCGACGACTGCAAATCAGCTCGTCAACGAGTTGCGCAGTTGCCCCATTCCGGCAGTCCCGGTATTCGGCGATCAGAGGATTTTCAGCTGCGGCGGCAACTGCGGTTGCAGCGGCAACACGTTCCTGAACTGAGGTGTACGCTATGGCAGAATATGTAACCACTACGGACGCATTGGTCGCGCTTAACAACACGATCCCGTTCAACAGCGTTTCTATCCCTTGCAATACCGGGAACGTCGTACCGCTTTCGGTCGGGATTCTTAATCTGCGCGGCGGCACTACCAACAGATTCGCGCGATATCGCGTCAGAACGCAAGCGAACTTGCAGATCCCTACAGGCGGCGCGGTCACACCAATTGCATTGGGGATTGCGGTCAACGGCGCGGTCGCGCCGGAAAGCGTCGCAATCGTCACACCGGTAGCGGTCGGGCAGTATTGGCATATCAATACGGAAGCGGTTGTCACTGTTCCGAACGGTTGCTGCGTGACCGTATCTGCTGCCTATGTTGACGGCACGGCAGATGACGCAGCGGTAACGCCTACGCCGTCTGTCACGGTGCGTCGCAATGCATCTATCAATGTCGAGCGTATCGCGTGAGAAAGGAGAACATTATGCACAAAATCATGGAATATGTCTGCAAAGAGATGGAAGACCTCGAAAACCGAATCGAGAAAAATGGGGGCTTGAATCCATCCGAAATGCAGTACCTTGGCATTGTCGCTCAGACAAAAAAGGATCTTCTGAAAGCCGATGAAATCGAAAGCAAACACGATGATGCGTCCTACCGTCGCGCATACCGTGATGGAACGTATCGTGAAACCCAGCCGCTGTACGAAGACCGCTATGATCGCCGTCGACGTGACCGCCTGGGAAGATATACCGATGATGGATATTCTCGCGGTGACTCCGGTCTGATCGATGAGCTGCGCGGAATGATGGGCGACCTTCCAGCGAACAAGCAGAGAGAACTTCAACAGCTCATCAAACGGTACGAACGGTGACTACCATAGTCACTACCGACACCAAAAAAGTCCCTATTTTAGGGACTTTTTTGGTGACATGGTACCCGGTACGGGAGTCGAACCCGTGTTACCGCCGTGAGAGGGCGGTGTCCT
>CALFIV010000056.1 GCA_937877295.1 uncultured Clostridia bacterium | reverse complement strand
ACCTTCAGATGAACTATGCGGACGATCGGATGCTCGAAGCCGAGCAAAAGCGGCTGAACGATCTCTACGATGCCTACACCGCAAAGTACGGGCTGATCAACAGCCGCGGAAACAGCAACGCTTTCAATAACGACAGTTCGTATGCTTTGCTATGTTCCCTCGAAAACATCGACGAGGACGGAAATCTCCAAAGCAAAGCAGACATCTTCACGAAACGGACCATCCGGCAGTATGTACAGATCACCCATGTAGACACCGCTGCTGAAGCACTTGCCGTATCGCTTGCGGAAAAAGCGGCGGTTGATCTTGATTACATGGTCGAACTGACCGGTAAGGAAGCAAGTGAGATCGAACAGGAGCTAACCGGTGTGATCTTCCGAAACATCGGCGACGTTGATCCTGTGCGACTGGACATTGAGAGCTTCACGCCCGAATCGTACAGCCCTGTAACCGCAGACGAATTCCTGTCCGGCAATGTGCGGCAGAAACTTCGTGTGATCCGCACGATCTCCGATCGGCTCACCGCCGTGAGGAAAACGGACATGGCGAAGCGCCTTGCCCCGTCGATTGCCGCGCTTGAAAAAGTACAGCCGAAAGACCTGTCGACAAGCGAGATTGACGTGCGCCTCGGCGCAACGTGGCTTCCTGCACAGACGGTGCAGGAGTTCATGGCAGAGCTGTTCCGTATGGATTGGTATGCAAAGCGTCGGATGCGCGTACAGTATATGCCGATCACCGGCGAATGGAATATTTCCAACAAGTCGTATGATTCCGCAAATGTCCTCGCGTATGCGACCTACGGCACGGCACGAATCAGCGGATACAAGATTCTCGAAGATACCCTGAACCTCAAGGATGTTCGTATCTTCGATACCGTAGAAAACGCCGAGGGCAAAGAGGTTCGTGTGCTGAACAAGAAAGAAACGATCCTCGCACAGCAGAAACAGCAGGCAATCAAGGATGCTTTCCGGGATTGGGTTTGGAAAGCCCCCGATCGCAGAGAACGGCTGACCCGCCTCTACAACGAACGGTTCAATTCGACCCGTCCCCGTGAATACGACGGCAGCCATTTGACCTTTCCGGGAATCAACCCTGAAATCACGTTGCGACCGCACCAAGTCAATGCGATTGCGCGAATCCTGTACGGTGGGAATACCTTGTTGGCACACGTTGTCGGCGCAGGCAAGACATTCGAGATGACCGCCGCCGCAATGGAATCCAAACGATTGGGGCTTTGCAATAAGCCGCTGTTTGTGGTTCCGAATCATCTGACCGAGCAATGGGCAAGTGAGTTCTTGCAGCTCTACCCCGGCGCAAACATCCTTGTCGCAA
>CALFIV010000055.1 GCA_937877295.1 uncultured Clostridia bacterium | reverse complement strand
CCTGTTCCGTTGTTGACCCGCAATTTGCTGTATACGGCTGTTACACGCGCAAAAAAGCTGGTTTATTGCATCGGACGTCCGGAAACCATTGCAAGAATGATCGCCAATGCACAGCGCAACGAGCGCAATACCGGACTTTTGCAGCGCTTACAGGAATATGACAAACTCGGATAAACGAACATATCATATCGAGTACCTCAGCGACTTAATTGCGCCCGGTCCGTACACGTGTATGCTTTGTGATGAAGAAACCATCATAGGCGGCGACGGACTGTGTGATGCTTGCCGTGAAAAAATTCGTTATATGCCGAACCCTACCTGCCTGCAGCCGCTGGATGATTTGACGATAGGGCTTCAATACAGCAAACAAATAGCTTCCGCTGTTTTGCGCTTTAAAGAAAACGAACAAACAGAATATGCCGGATTTTTTACACAGTACCTATCTGTGCCGGAACAATGGAATGCCGACATCTTAATCCCCGTTCCGATGCATCCGATCAAAAAGAGAATCCGCGGATTCAATCACGGTGAGTTGTTATGTGCATATCTGAGCCATGCTACAGGCATACCGTTTTCCACAAAACTGCTGTATAAAGTCAAGCTGACAGCAGAGCAGAAAGCGCTGAACGCTGCAGAACGGCACAAGAATCTGAAAAACAGTTTTGAAGCCAATCCGCTGGTAAAAGGACTCAATATTGTGATCGTAGATGATGTGTTTACAACCGGAGCGACGGTTTATGAATGCGCTAAGACGTTGAAGCTTGCCGGTGCAAACAAAGTTTTTCTTGCAGCTGTCACGTCTCCTCCTCGCTGAGCCGCTCGCGCAACGCCGCATATTTGTCATGCGTGGCTTTTCCGCCGCGAATATGACGCTCTGCTTTATTGACGTTCAGAATCGCTCTTACTTGCCGGTACATGGCCGGATGTATTTGTCGCAGACGTTCCGTAACGTCCTTGTGAACGGTGCTTTTTCCGATGTGAAGCGCTTCGGCAGTATCGCGGACCGTTGCGTGATGTTCGATGATATAGCTTGCTTCCGATTTGATTCTGTCTTCGAAGTATTGCAAAACAATATCCTCCCGTACGCTGATGCTACAGTATACGGGAGGATTGCTATTCTATGCTTAAAACCGTTCGATATTGATCGCTTGTATCTGTCCTTGCGGCAGGCTTTTCAAATGCTCTGCGTCGAATCGTTTGAAGGTCGTTTCTTTATCGCTGAAGCAATATTCGACATGATTGTCCGATCTTTCATGGCTGATCGGCAAATCCTTTTGAATGGATTCGGAAAGTGCAACGCCGATATCGATCAGTCGAATCCCCGGCAAAACGTTTGCGATTGCGTTTGTTAGGAACGGATAGTGCGTACAACCAAGGACAAGCGTGTCGATATCTGTTTCACGAATCGGCGCTAAATATCGTTCGACAGTGAGCTGCGTGATTGGATCGTCTTCACGAAAACCGTTTTCGATCAATGGAACAAACAGCGGGCACTCAATGCCGGAGACCTTGCAATCAGGCGCAATGCGGTTAAGACAGGAAGAATATGCATTGCTGTTGACCGTTGCATGCGTACCGATGACGCAGATGTGTTTTGTTTTTGTAACAGCGACAGCCGCTTTACAAGCAGGCTCAATCACGCCGATGATGGGTAAATCAAATGCAAGATGTAAATCTGACAACGCAATTGCGCTGACAGTGCCGCAAGCGACAATGATTGCATCCACGTCTTTAGAAAGCAAGAATCGAACGTCCTGTTCAGCATAATGCTTGATCGTTTCAGGCGTACGTGAACCGTATGGAACGCGAGCCGTATCGCCGAAATACACGATATCCAACCCATGATTCTGCGCGCAGATTGCGTTTAGAACGGTCAGACCGCCCAAGCCGCTGTCAAATACGCCGATCCGGCGCAGCATGGCCCCTCACCTCCGAAGCGAGTATATGCTTTCAAACCGTTTTGTCCGCCACGATGTTGCGAACCCATACGCCCTTGTGCAGCAGCACGAGCCCCACGGCGAGCTTGATGACCGAGGAGCTCTCGACCAGTGCGAACTCGCTCAGCAGCCCCAGCGCCGTCTT
>CALFIV010000054.1 GCA_937877295.1 uncultured Clostridia bacterium | reverse complement strand
TGACGCCGTATCGGGCAAACTCCGCATGCGCAAGCCCCGGGATCATGCCGAACACGCGCTTCTGCTCCGCAAACTTCAGGTTCGTCTGAAACCCGACGATGTTATAGAGCGTGCCGTCCGCGTTGTCGCGCCGAAGCTGCACCACCGCAAACGGACGCGTGCCGTTCCATTCGAGCCCGACAGGTTTGAGCGGTCCGTACGCAAGCGTCATCTCGCCGCGCTTGGCCATGACCTCCACCGGCATGCATCCCTCGAACACCCGCGGCGTTTCAAAGCTGTGCAGCGGAGCCGTTTCGGCTTCGACCAGCGCATGCCAGAAGGCAAAGTATTCCTCGCGCGTCATGGGGCAGTTCAGGTAGTCGCTGCCGCGGCCGTAGCGCGACGCGGCAAAGATTTTGTCGTGCTCCAGAGACTCATAGGTCACGATCGGCGCTGCCGCGTCGAAAAAGTGCAGGCTTTTGCCGAACCGCGCCTCGATCGCTTCACTCAGCGCGTCGCTCGTCAGCGGACCGGTCGCGACGATCGCGGGACTCTCGGGAAGCTCCGTGATCTCCTCGGAAACGACAGTCAGCTCCGGAAACGCGTGCAGCGCCTCGGTCACATAGGCGGAAAAGCCTTCGCGATCGACCGCCAATGCGCCGCCCGCCGGAACGCGCGTGGCGTCCGCCGCACGCATGATCAGCGAATCGAGCCGCCGCATCTCCTCCTTGAGCAGACCGACCGCGTTTTCGAGCCGGTCCGAGCGCAGCGAATTGGAGCAGACCAACTCCGCAAACCCGTCGCCCTTGTGCGCGGGCGTGCGCCGAACCGGCTTCATTTCATACAGCGTAACCGGATAGCCGTGCGTTAAAAGACGGTAGGCGGCTTCCGCGCCGGCAAGCCCTGCGCCGACGACCGTAACGTTGGGTTTACGCATCGGCGTCCGCCTTCTTGGTCTTGCGGAGGATGGTCTTGCAGTTTTGGTCCATGCACATGATATACGTGCCGTTCTGCCCGCGCTTCTGCACCATCATGCCGCCGCACTTCGGGCACGGCGTTTTCACCGGCATATCCCAGCTCACGAAATCGCAGTCCGGATAGCGCTCGCAGCCGTAGAATGCCTTTTTGCGGCCGCGCCGCTTGATGATCGCCGCGCCGCACTTCGGGCAGGCGACGTCTTCGACCTTTTCAATGATGGACCTTGTATTGCGGCAGGTCGGGAAATTGGGGCAGGCGAGGAACTTGCCGAAGCGGCCCATCTTGTAGACCATCATCGCGCCGCAGTTCTCGCACGGGACGTCGGACACCTCGTCGGGAATCTTGATCTTTTCGGCGTTCGCGTTTGCCTCCTCGACCGTATGAATGAACGGCGTATAGAATGTGCCGACGACCGACTGCCAGCGCTCCGTACCGTCCTCGACGGAGTCCAGCTCCTCCTCCATGTTCGCCGTAAACGCGACGTCCACGACGTCCGGGAAGCTCTGCTTCATCAGCCCCGTGACCGCAAAGCCGAGCTCGGTCGGCACAAGCGATTTTTTCTCACGCATGATGTAGCCGCGGTCCACGATTGTGGAGATCGTCGGCGCGTAGGTCGAAGGTCTTCCGATGCCCTTTTCCTCAAGCGTGCGCACGAGCGTCGCTTCGGTGTAGCGCGACGGCGCTTGGGTAAACTTCTGCTGCGCGTCGATGGATTCCTTTTGGAACGTTTCGCCCTCGCCGATCGGCGGAAGCTGTACAAGCTCTTCATCGTCGGCGTCCTTGCCCTCGGTGTATACCGCCGAGTAGCCCGCAAACTGCGTATGCGTGCCGGTCGCCTTGAACTGCGCGCCGTTCGCGTCGAATGTGACCGCCGTCTGCAAAAGCTTTGCGTCGCTCATCTGGCTTGCGAGGAAGCGTTCGTAAATGAGCTTATAGAGCTTGTACTGGTCGCCGGTCAGATAGGCCTTCAGCGACTTCGGGTCGTTGTGAACGTCGGTCGGACGGATCGCTTCGTGCGCGTCCTGCGCGTTGCGGCGTCCGCGGTACACGTTGGGCGTTTCCGGCACAAACGCGCTG
>CALFIV010000053.1 GCA_937877295.1 uncultured Clostridia bacterium | reverse complement strand
TCTTTCCCTACACGACGTTCTTCCGATCTGATCAGCAGCACACGCAGGACGCGGCTCGGAACGGATCTATGAAATTTTTCCTTGAGACTCTCGACCAGAACTGCGCCGGAGCCGGTTTCCTGTTTTTCCATATGGGGATACCTCTATTCATACCATACCATAGAAATGTGTTATTTTTGCGGACAAAAATCGAATTTTTTACTCTTGCGGGTAGGTCGAAAGCGCGCTCAAAAGCTCCTCGCGCATCTGCGCGCGTCTCCATGCCGGCGCTAACAGCGTCGTATGCTTCAGATGATTGCACAAAAACCGGCGAACCGGCTCCCACGGCGCGTCGATTTCGGCGCGAATCGTTTCGCCCTCGGCCTTCAGACGCACCGCGCCGCCGAACGCGTCCAGAAGATCGTCCGCAAGATGCTCGGCGCACAGCACGATGTGCGTCTCTTTGACGTCGGTGTGGTAGATCGTGCGGTTCACATATGCCGCCACGTCCAGACCGTTCATGCATTCCACCATCGAAGTGCATTCACGTGCGGGCTGACCGGTCAGCACAACGTTCTCCATCAGATCGCAGCGGTAGTGCAGAAGCCTGCCGTAGCCCGACATGGATACGATTACATAGTAGCTGCCCTCCGCAAGAAACAGCGCGTACGGCGACACCGAAAACGGCGTTTCCCGCTGCGGCGTCTTTTTGCCGTCCGGCTGCACCAAAAGGTAGCGGAACGAGACCTGCACGCCGGTTTTGATCGCGGTTTTCAGGATCGCAAGCGTATCGAACACCGCTTCGTCCTGCTTGACGCGCTCCGCGTCGGAAACGAAAATCGGTACGTCGTCCTGCAGCGCGGCAAGCCTGCGCTCGGTCTGCGCCGAACGCGGCGCGCGCAAATACGCGTCAAGCGCAGCGGGATCGGACGGCTCTGCGGAAGGCTGCGCCGTGACCGCTTCCAGATAATAGCCTTTGCCGTTTTCCTGATAGGTGGAAAGCGCAAACCCCATTTCGGGCAGCAGCAGCAGATTGCGGCCGACCGCCTTGCGCTCCGCGATCATGCCGAAATCTTCCTTCAAAAACTCGATGATCTGCCGCGTCGATAACGGCTGCGCCTTGCTCGCGTGCTGCTCCAGCACGCGCAGAATGCACAGCGACAGCGCCTTTTTGCCCTTCGTTTCCGTCATACCCGTTTCCTCTTATTCCTCGTAATAATCGCCGCGCCGATAATCGTACAGCACACCCTCGTACGTTTGCGGCTCTTCCAGCACCTTGCCGCAGCCGATCGCCACGCAGGCCACCGGGTCTTCCGCCACGTAGCACGAAACGCCCGTCTGTTCAGATATGTACTGCGCCAGGCCGAACAGTTGCGCGCCGCCGCCCGTCAGACAGATACCGCGCGTCGCAATGTCCCCGGCAAGCTCGGGCGGCGTCTGTTCCAGCGTGTCCTTCAAGGCTTCCGCAATGCTCAGAAGCGGCTCGGCAAGCGCAAAGGTCAGCTCATTCGAACCGAGCTCCAGCGTGATCGGAAGCCCCCCGCCGAGCGAGCGCCCGCGCACGTCCATTTTGATCTCGTCCTTGCGCACCAGAGCCGACGCATACGCGATCTTCAGCTCCTCCGCCGCGCGCGTACCGATGACCACGCCGTGCTGCCGCTTGAGGTATCGCACGATCGCCGCGTCAAACTTGTCTCCGCCGACGCGCAGCGAATCGTGCCGCACCGCCTTGCCCATCGAGGTTACCACGATGTCGCATGTGCCTGCGCCGATGTCCATCACAAGGTTCGCCTTCGGCTCAAGAATGTCCAGCCCCGCGCCGATCGCCGCCGCCACGGGCTCTTCCAGCAAAAAGGTATAGCGCGCGCCTGCGCCCTCGGTCGTTTCGATGACCGCGCGCTTTTCCACTTCGGTCGCCATCGAAGGCACGGCAACCACCGCGCGCGGCTTAAAGAAGATGCGGCTGCCGACAATGCGGTTGAAAAACAGCGTCAGCATGCGCTCCGTGGCGTCGAAGTTCGCCACCACGCCGTCCTGCATCGGCCGTACGATCATCAGATTGTCCGGCGCGCGTCCGACCATGTCCTTTGCTTCCTGACCGACCGCAACCATCTTGCCCGTGCCGCGCTCGATCGCGGCAACGTTCGGCTCACGCAAAACGATGCCCTTTCCGCGCACATAGGCGAGCACATTGCTCGTTCCGAGGTCCAATCCGATGTCCGATGAATGAAACAGTCCCATTTTAATCCTTTCGCCGCTGGTACAGCCTTCTATACTTGTACCATAATTGTACCATGCCCGGGCGAAGAAGCGGTTAAGAAAGTGTAAACGAACATATTGCGAAATGTGAATTTTCACGGTATACTGGGACACATGGAAGAACCATTTGTCATCAAACAGGCCGAATTCTGCACCAGCGCGGGGCTGGACGGGCGCTATCCCGAACCGCTCCCGTGCGAGAT
>CALFIV010000052.1 GCA_937877295.1 uncultured Clostridia bacterium | reverse complement strand
ACCCTCGTCAGATTCTTATCTGTCCCGCTCCCTAACTTTCCGTGAAGAACCAAAATTTTTGCAGGCTGTCGTGGGGGGACGCCTTTATGCGGCAGAATCTCCGGTGATACGGTTTGGATAAGGTTCTGTTGCGCAAGAAACAGGTACGAGCCTTCTTCGAAAACGAAGACGTCGTACCTGTTTGATGCCAATCAATCTGCGTCTATCTGCTGCTCTGTATCAGATAAATGCCCAGCAATACCGCTGCCAGAACCAGATAGATGCCTCCTGCCAGCAGGATACCGGCAGGGCTCTTTCGTTTCGTGCGCTTGCGTTCTTTATAATCCGCATAGCTTTCTCCGCGATGCTCAGGCGACAGCGCGCCCAGCCCGGGCCAATGAATCTTCGCCATAAAGCTGATTCCGTATCCGAAAATATCGAACACGCCTTCATTGCCCGCAAGCATCAGACACCCAAAACCGCCTACCAGCATGCCTGCAACGAAGCATGCATTGCACAGCAGTTCCGAAAAGCTCTTTCCCTGTGTGTGATTCAAAATGCTCACGCCCACCGCAATCACAGTGGCGATGATCATGGAAATCAAGAAGGATTTGCTTTTGAGTATCTTGATCATTCTTTCAGATTCAGCTTATACCGCTCGAACTCTTCATCATTGCACATCACAAAGTGTCCGGGCTTGATCTCGCGGAACGTAGGTTCCTGCTTGGAATAGTCATGCTCCGCCAACGGATTATACACGATTCTTTTGCGGTTCTTCTCGTAGATCGGATCGGGAAGCGGAATTGCGGAAAGCAGACTTCGCGTATAGGGATGGAGCGGATTCTTGAACAGCTCATCCGAAGACGCCATTTCCACCATCTTGCCGAAATACATAACGCCGATTCGGTCCGAGAAGTATTTGACGACCGACAGATCGTGCGCAATGAACAGGATCGTCAGACCGAACTGATGCCGCAAGTCATTCAGCAGATTGATAACCTGCGCCTGAATCGACACGTCCAGTGCGGAAACAGGTTCGTCCGCAATGATCAGCTCCGGATTCATGATGACCGCACGCGCCACACCGATTCTCTGACGCTGACCGCCGGAGAACTCGTGCGGGTATCTGGATGCATGCTCCTTCCCCAGACCGACCAGCTCCAGCATTTCATAGACCTTCTGCTCGATCAGCTTCTGATCCTTTTCGCCCCGGATGATCAAGCCCTCGGCAATGATCTCGCGGACCGTCATACGCGGATTCAGCGAGGCAATCGGGTCTTGGAAAATCATCTGAATTTTCGTGACCAATCTGGTACGCTTAGCTTCCCTCAGCGCTTGATGATACTCCGCCGTAAGCTGCTTGCGCTCCTCGCCGGTTGCATTGGCAATCAGCGGCTCGTACTTTTCTTTCGCGTTCCGGATCTGAATCTTTGCATACTCGCGATCGCAATTCTTCTGATCGAAATTGGCTTTCCGGATGTTCTCACGGTTCTCCGTGATGCATTGATCCCGCTTTGCTCTGTCTTCCGGCGTCTTGGCGGATTTGTTGTATTCTTCGCGCGCCGCCTTGATCGCTTCCTGATAAGACATTTTTCCGGCAGCGATCCGGATTCCGTTGAAATAAACGCTTCCGGAGGTGATGTTATACAGCTTAATGATTGAACGGCCGGTTGTCGTTTTGCCGCAGCCGGATTCTCCGACCAGACCGAAAACCTCACCCTTATGGATGTCAAAGCTGACATGGTCGACAGCCTTCAACGCACCGCCTTCCATCTTGAAATACTGACAAAGATCTCGGACTTCCAGTAATACTTTCTGATCATCCATTGGTCTCCACCCTCTTTTCTTTCATTCTGGTAATACGTCTCTGAACTGCCATCGGCATTTCCATCTTCGGCGCATCGGGATGCAGCAGCCATGTAGCCGCGTAATGCGTGTCTGTGATCTTAAACAGCGGCGGCTGACGCTCAAAGTCGATTTGCATTGCATACTTGTTTCTCGCTGCGAATGCATCGCCCTTGGGCGGATAGATCATATTCGGCGGCGTTCCCGGGATGGACTCCAGCTTTTCATTGGTATCCAAGTCCGGCATGGACGAAAGCAGCGCCCATGTGTACGGATGCGCAGGCTCATAGAAGATCTCGTTCGCCGTTCCGTATTCAACGATTTTACCGGCATACATAACGGCGACGCGATCGGCCATATTTGCAACAACGCCCAAGTCGTGCGTGATGAAGATAACCGAAAGATGACGCTCCGCTTTGAGTTTATTGATCAGTTCCAGAATCTGCGCCTGAATGGTCACGTCCAAAGCGGTTGTCGGCTCATCGCAGATCAGAATGTCCGGGTTCGCTGCCAACGCGATTGCAATGACGATACGCTGCCGCATACCGCCGGAGAACTCAAACGGATACTGGTTGTAGCGTTTGCGCGGCTCTGCGATACCGACCTCTTCCATGAGCTTGATCGCTCTGTCCTTTGCAATTCGCTTGGTCACCTTCGCCTTTTCGCCGGCTGCATTTGTCTTCAGATAATCGATTGCGGCAACCGTTTCCGCATTGTAGTCTCTGCTGCCGCGATTGGCAAGCTGCTCCTCGTAATAGCTCGCGAGGCGCTCGATCAGGTGAACGATATTGCTCTTGACAAGCTCCAAGTCGGTAACCGACGCCTGAGCGACCTTCCAGTCCGGCTGCTTTCCCTTCTTGACAAGGCGATCGTATTTCTTTTGCTGCCGGTCGTGCACTTTCTCTGCCTTGACATTCTTGCGAATGGAAGTGAAATACCGGTTGATCTCGCTCTTGATGCTCGAACGGAACGTATAGCTGAGGCTGTCCTTGACCAGTGCAAGCGGATCAATGGTCGCTTCGACCTTCTCATCCAGTTGCTTTTGGGTCTGCATGCATTCGCTTCGAACCAGATTCTCTTTTTGGAACACCGGAATGCTCTCACGCAATGCCGTGATCGCTTTCTCCATATTCTGATACGATACGTCGGCCGAATGCGCAACGCCCTTCTTCGCATCCGCAATGAATGCATTCATGAAATGATCGTTCAGATAGGTCAGAAGATACTCATTCAATTCTTCCGTCGGCTTATCCGGCAGCGGTGCGTCCGCAAACTGCAGATAGTATCCCATCCGGAAGAAATCCGGCGCGGTCTTTTTCATCGCTTCCTGCAGGATGCTCTGAATCTGTCTGAGGTCGCTGATTAACGAAGCAGCGTCTCCGCCTTTTTTCACAGGCGACGCTTTCCGTTTCAATCCCGCGCCTAAGGTTTTCAGTTCTTCCGCGCGTTCGTGGACCACATACCGATGAATGGATTTCCGTGCCAGATCCGACAGCTTTCCGGTCCTGTATTTGAGGTCCTTCGCGGCTTTCTTTTCCAATTCGAACGCAAGAGCCTTAATGTCCTCGTCCGCCTCGACGGCTGCTTCCAAAGCATTGTTGAAGTCCGCCTGCATCTTGACATATCGAAATGCAAAAGCGTCGAATTCCTTGCAGCGTTTGGAAAAGACTTCGGCATTTGCGGCGTCAAGCGCTTCTCCGGTCTTTTGGTTCAGATGCTTGAGATACGTATTGAAATTCGTACGGCTCTCCCTCTGACGGGCTTTTCCCTTCAAGATCATTGCTTCCGTGAGCTGACGGCCGATCTTGACGATCGGGTTCAAGCTGCTCATCGGGTCTTGGAAGATCATCGAGATCTTGTCGCCGCGAATCTTATGGAAGTCTTCTTCCGAAATCTTCAGAAGATCCTTACCGTCATAGATAATCTCGCCGGATTCGGTGATTGCATTGGCCGCCTGAATGCCCAGAATTGCCTTTGACGTGACCGATTTTCCGGAACCGGATTCGCCTACGATCGCAAGCGTTTCGCCCTCCGCCAAATCGAAGTCCAGGCCGCGAACCGCCTGTACCTTTCCGTTGGATGTACGGAAGGAAACTCTAAGGTCTCGGACTTGCAGTTTCGTACTCATATCAGTCCTCTCCTCCTCTTGTTGTAGGATTGAACGCATCTCTTAATCCGTTACCGAACAGATTGAAGGAGATCAGAAGCAGCGAAATGAACAGGGACGGGAACAGAATCCCGTGCGGTGCGGTCGTCATCGCCACCTGACCTTGGCTCATCAGCGTTCCGATGCTTGTGCCGGCAAAATCGGAAAGATTGATAATACCCAGATAGGTCAACTGTGTTTCCGATCTGACAACGCCGGGGATGACCAGCGCGCAGCTTGTGATAATCGTTCCCAAGGAGTTCGGGAAGATGTGCTTGAACATCAAGCGGCGGTCGGATGCGCCAAGCGTTCTGGCAGCCAGAATGAATTCCTGTCCTTTGAAACGGTAGAACTGTTTTCTGACCAGAGCCGCCATGCCGATCCATCCTGTCAATACGTAGGCGAACAGGAATGACGGTACAACGCCCACCTTCTGCGCAAGATGCAGCTGGAACAGCGTTGCCGCAACAACAAACGGCATGCCGGAAAGAATATCAGCGATTCTTTCCATAACCATGTCCACGGCACCGCCGTAGTAGCCCTCGATCGAGCCGTAGATCGCGCCGAGGAACATGTTGATCACCGACACAATGATTGCAAACACGATGGAGAATCTCGCGCCGATGCCGATCGCCGAGAACAGATCCTGTCCCATGGAGTTCGTGCCGAAGATGTAGAACGGCTCATGCCCGTTGATGTACTGATAGTAGTTATAGTAGTTTACACGGCACTGCACCGCACCGGACTTGGCGGAAGAATACACGTAGCTGCCGTCGTCCCCCGGAATGCGAATGCTGTGATACTCAGCGCCCGCGGTCTCCTGGTTGGTGGCATAGGCAGGAACAAAATTCCCGTCCTTGTCCAGCTTTGCCACGCCCGAGGAGTCAACCTTATACCAGATGTTCGGATTATCCGTGATTCCCGAGATGTCTTTCGGATTCACGTACGGATAAATCACCTGAATGTTGTGCTCATTCTGCCATTGCTGGATTTTCTCGAACTCGGCATAGGAGAAGACACGATAGACGTTACCGGTTTCGAAGTACTTGTTCGTTTCGATCGTGTAGCTGTTGTTCGCTTTTTCCTTGCCGCGATACATTACATACGTGGTGGTATAGCTGATGATCTTCAGAACCGGGTCCATCCCCGTCTCTTCAGCGATGCCGCGCCAGTATGTCATCGACTTTTCATTTTGACTTGCACGCGTCGTTGCGCCGTCAAAGATGCCCCAATGCTTTTGCGCGATCGAACTGATATACGGCGCATAGCTCTGGTATACTTTGTCCTTATCGTTAATCGTATAAGGAGAAACAATGGGGGAAATGATGGCGAACAGCAGCAAAAACGCAATAATCCACGCCGCGACAACAGAAGACTTGTTCTTTTTGAAGCGCAGCATCGCATCCGCCAGATACCCTCTGGATTTCGTTTCCAGCTTGGTATCGCGCAGGCTGATATCCATCTGTGTGAACGCGAACTGCTCAGCGGGAATATGCTCAGACATGATTTGATTCAAATTGTTTTCACTCATTTCTTTGACCCCATTCTGATCCGCGGATCGATAAATCCATAACTGATATCAACAACGATACCTGCTACTAAACTAATCGCTGTATAAAAACATGAGTCAAGCATGAAAATTGCATAGTCACGTGCATTAATGGCATTCAAATACAGATTGCCGACGCCGGGGATCGCAAAGATGTTCTCAATGATGGGCGATCCTGTAACGATATGCGTAAGGACGCCACCGAGGTTCGTCACGATGGGCATCAGGGCGTTGGGGAGCATATGCTTTC
>CALFIV010000051.1 GCA_937877295.1 uncultured Clostridia bacterium | reverse complement strand
GGCTGTGCGGTAGCAGGCTGCGGCCCGGCCTTTGCCGATATTTTTATAGAGGCGCTTGCCGACGGCGGCGTGGCGTGCGGTCTGCCGAGAGCAAAGGCGCTCGCCTATGCGGCGCAGACGGTGGAAGGCGCGGCCAAGACGGTGCGGCTTTCCGAAGAACACCCCGGCGTTTGCAAGGACATCGTCTGCTCGCCTGCGGGCAGTACGATCCAGGGCGTACGCGCACTGGAGAAGGGCGGCTTTCGCAGCGCGGCGATCGAAGCCGTCATTGCCGCTTATCAACGCAATCTCGAACTGAAACAAGGGAAATAAACAGGAGGAAACACAATGAAAAAATGGCTTGCACTCATTCTCGCAGCATGCATGCTGCTGGCGTTCGCTGCCTGCAAGACGAATTCTGCGCCCGAAGCCGAAGCTTCCGCGCCGCAGGATGAAGCTGCAACCGAACCGACCGATGCGCTGACGCCCGAACCGACGCTTGCGCCGCTGGACGCGATTGCCGCGGCCTATGAAAAGACGAAGCAGGTCAAATCCGTGCATCAGGATCTTACCGAGGTCATCTCCATCAAGATGAGCGTTCCGGTCATCAGCTTTGAACAGAATCTGGACATGCGCATGGAGTTCCACCAGGACGCTCAATTCGATCCGTTCCTCACCCGGTTGGAGGGCGTCGTCGAATATGCCGGCGAAAAGACCGATTTGCTCAGTTATTCGGAAAAGATCGACGATGTTCTGACCGTCTACTCGTCCTATGATAACGGCGCAACCTGGCAGACCGCATCGGATGATCCGGAGCTGCCCACCGGTACGCAGACGCTCGCTGAATCGCTCTCCTGGCTGACGTACATCCGGGAAGTGGAAGTCAGCGGCGCAGAAACGGTCAACGGCTCCGAAGCCACCGTCTATGTCGGCACGCTGTCCTCCGACAGCATGAAGGAAAACGCCTCCCTGATCGACTCGCTCGACGCAGACGTCGACGGTCTCGATTGGAGCGAAGTGCCCGATCTGCCCTTCACCGTCTGCATCGACAACGCAACCGGCTATGTCGTACGTCTGAACATGGATATCGCAGACACCATGCTGGCGATCCTGAAGCACACCATGCAGTCGGAAGATTCCGGCATTCCCATGGACGGCTTCGAGCTGTCCATTGAGCAGGGGTTTGTCGAGACTGTGCTGTCGCAGTTTGACGCGATCGACGCGATCGTGATCCCCGAGGAAGCAAAAGCCGCGCCGCAGAATCAGCCGGAAACGGACGCGGACAGTCTCTTCGGCACTTGGGTGCTTACGAGTGCGGAAGGCGAAGAGGCGAAAGCGACCGTTGACATGATGCTGTCCTTCGGCATGGTGATGGAGTTCACCTTCAACGAAGACGGTACGGGCGAATCCTTGGTCAGCTACGGCGAAGAATCCCAAACCACGCCGTTCACCTATACGTACGAAGACGGGAAGATCTTCTCCGAAGGCTCAAGCCTCGACTACAGGATCGAGAACGGGCAGCTGTATCTGACCGTGGACGACATGCCGCTCATCTTCACGAGAAAATAAGCCGCGGCATGATCCGGTCCATTTCCAAAGCCGAAGCGGCGTCGTTTCCGTATGCAAGCAAAAACGACGCGCTGACCTTTCAGAAGGCGCAGCGGCTTTTGACCGCGCCGGACGCGCTGCTCCTTTCCGACGGATCGGACGTGCTGTTTGTGCGCGCGGGGCTCGGCTTTCCGGCTTGGATCTATACCACGCGCGGCATCTCGGACGGAACGCTTTCCGAGCTTGCCGCTTCGCTCTGCGTGCTCAAGGAAGCAAAAAACCTTGCGGGCGTGATCGGCTATGCGAGACTTGTCCGTTATCTGGAGCTGTGTATGCCGTTTCCGTCTGTTCGGCGTTTGCCGATGACGTCCTACCTTTGCGGTGAACCGAATCCGTTTTCCGCCGAGGGCGAACGGGTCAGGGCGTCGGCGCTCGATCCCGCCGTGTGCGGCAGACTGCTTGCACAGCTCGGCGAACAGGCGCACGAACCCATTCCCGAACCCGAGCGGCTTGCCGCAGGCGAACGCTTCTGTGCCAATCCGGAAGCCTACGGTTGGTGCGTAAACGGGACAGCCGTTGCACTTGCGGCGATCTCGGACCATGACGGCGGCGTGGCGCACATCGGCTCGGTCGTGACGGATGCGCCGTATCGCGGACACGGCTACGCCAAAGCGCTGGTGTCCGAACTCTGCACGGATGTTCACAAAACCGGCGGCATGACGCATCTCTATGCCGATACGAGCTATCCAAGCTCCAACGCTCTCTATCGCGCGGTCGGCTTTGTTGAAACCGGCCGTCTGATCGGCATCGATTTCCTGTAATTGTCCCAAATTCGGTGCATGTACCAAAAAAAGGATATATAAGTACAGGCAAAAGACCATATCCCAATTTTGGGATATGGTCTTTTCGTTCCGGACAGCACTCCCGCTATTGTCCTGAAACGCGCCTCCTGTCATCCTGAACCGCGCCCCGGTGTCATCCTGCGCCGCGCACCCCTCCTGTCATCCTGAACCGCGCAGCGGTGAAGGATCTCAGAACAGCAAATTGCAGCAGCGTTCCGGGACTCGCCTTGAATGCGCTTATCCTTTCAGCCCTCTGGACTGGCGATCCATATCCTCCACGACGATGTCGTAGATCTCGCCGACGCTTGCGCAGTACGCGAGCACCTTCCACGGCTCATTGGT
>CALFIV010000050.1 GCA_937877295.1 uncultured Clostridia bacterium | reverse complement strand
GAAATGATCATCGCGATCGCGTCATACTTTGCGGGCGGGCTCAGCGTGCGCTCCGTTTACTTTGCGCTGATGGCGTTTCTGATCGTCGTCGGGCTGTTTTTGAGCTACGGTACGCTGTACAACCGGCTGCTCAACCGCGAGCTGGCCACCAACGGCGTCGGCTACATGCTGATCCACATCTTCCTGATCTTTGCGCTGAACAACATCTCCGCTTCGCTTGAGTTTATGCGCGAGGAAGAGATCCTGCTGCTGCCGAAGACGGTGTTTCTGGTGGCTTCGCTTTTGACGTACTATATCTTCCTGTTCCTTACGGGACGCTATTGCAAAAAGCGCTGCGGCTTCCGTCTGCCGTTCGTGCTTGCGCTCTCATGCGCGGGGATCGCCTTTGCCGGATTGATGCTGCTGCTGCGCGAGCGGATGCTTTTGAACATTGCTTTGACAGTGCTGTTTGTATTCGGGATCTTTTTCGTCCTCTACCGGCACGGAAAACACACGGAGGCTTCGATTGAACCATGAAACGGGTAAGGATCATCATTGACGCGTGCATGACTGCGCTGCTGCCGGTGCTTATGGCGTACTCGCTGGTCGGCGAAACGCTGCATGAGATCTTCGGCACGGCAATGCTTTTGCTGTTTATCGCGCATCATATTCTGAACCGCAAGGCAACGGCGGCGATGTTCAAAGGCAGACAGAGCGCGGAGCGCATCTTTCAAACGGCGATCGATCTGCTGCTGTTTGCCGTCATGACCTTTTTGCCGCTTTCCGGCGTCGTACTCTCGAAGCATCTCTATGCGTGGCTGCCGACAAAAGGTCTTGCGGCGACGGCGCGAACGGTGCATCTGCTTGCGTCGTATTGGGGCTTTGCGATCATGAGCGTGCATCTCGGACAGCATCTGGACCGGTTTCTGCCCAAGCGCAAGGGCGCGAAAATCGCCGTCGGCGCAGCGCTGACCCTGCTCGCAGCTTACGGCATCGTTGCGTTCATCCGTCGCGAGATCGGCACATATATGCTCCTGCAATCGCAATTTGTGTTCTTCGATTTCGACGAGCCGCGCATCTTCTTTTTCCTCGATTACCTTGCCGTCCTGTGCCTGTTCGCATGGGCCGGTTACGGCGTCAAAAAATTATTACATCTATTAGGAGGCAAACACCATGGCTAATCTGATTCTCTACTATTCCCGCAAGGGCGAAAACTACGTCAACGGCAGCATCCGCTCTCTCAAGAAGGGCAATACCGAGATCTGCGCGGAATTCATTCAAAAGGCAGTCGGCGGCGACCTGTTTGAAATCGATACGTTTGCGTCCTATTCCGAGGACTACACGACCTGCACCGACGAGGCAAAGCAGGAGCTTCGCGCAAATGCGCGTCCGGCGCTCAAAAAGATGCTTACGGATATTTCCGCATACGACACCGTGTTTGTCTGCGGACCGTGCTGGTGGGGCACGTACCCGTGTGCTGTGTTCACGCAGCTCGAAGCGCTTGATTTCACGGGCAAAAAGGTCGTCGCACTGATGACGCATGAGGGCAGCGGACTCGGA
>CALFIV010000049.1 GCA_937877295.1 uncultured Clostridia bacterium | reverse complement strand
GGCTTTAGCGAAGTTGGCTATCGCGCTACACTGGCAGTGTAGAGATCAGGGGTTCAAATCCCCTAAGCTCCACCAAACAAGCCTCGCATCTGACGAGGCTTGTTGTTTTTATATGACTTGCACGTCGGAATTGGTATACATCATGAAACGAAAAGCAATTCCGTCTTCGATCTGTCGCTCCCCCATCTCCGTTAAATTCCAATTTTGCAGACGATTCAGATTCGGAAAGAAGCGGTCCGCTTTTTGATATGTTTCCGTCAACGTTACATACGCTTTTTCACAGAACGGAAGCAGCAAGCGATAGGTTTGTTCTCCTCCGCATAAAAACACTGAATCAGGATCTGCACCTGAAAGAGCTTCTTTTAACTCAGTCATATCATGGCATACCGTTAATCCGGGCTTGTTAAAAGACGGATCATGCGTTAGGACAATATTATGCCTTTTAGGCAATGGATTGCCGTTTGGAAAAGTCCCGAGCGTCTTTCGCCCGAAGATAATTGTATGATCCTGCGTCAACATGCGAAAGCGACGCATATCGGCATGTATATGAACGAGCAGATTATGTTCAAATCCGATACCCCATTCCGGGGAAACATTAACGATCGCGTTCATTTCAGATGGCTACGGGAATGCTTCCCTCAAACGGATGATACTGATAGTTCTCGATCTTGAAACTGGACTTTGTAAACGCATAAAAGTCTTTTACGCTTGGATCGACAGTGAATTTCGGCGCATCGTAGGGATCTAAGCCGATCATGCGTTCTACCGATTCCACATGGCGGTCATAGATATGACAATCTGCTATGACGTGGACAAGTTCCCCCGCCTCATATCCGCAAGCCTGTGCAAACATATGTACCAGAACAGCATACTGCACAACATTCCAGTTGTTTGCGGTCAGCATATCCTGCGAACGTTGATTCAAGATGGCATTCAAACGATTCCCGGATACATTGAATGTCATACTGTATGCGCATGGATACAGATGCATTTCATGCAAATCTGCGAAATTATATAAGCTTGTGAGAATTCTGCGGCTTGCGGGATCATTTTTGAGAAGGTACAACACACGATCGACCTGATCAAACGCACCTTCCGGATAGATGTGATTTTGTCCGAGCTGATAACCGTATGCTTTACCGATCGAGCCGGTTTCATCCGCCCAGCTGTCCCAGATATGGCTGTTCAGCTGATGGACGTCATTTGATTTTTTCTGCCAGATCCAGAGAAGTTCATCAATACAGGATTTCCAATACGTACGGCGCAGCGTCATGATCGGGAACTCCTTTTGCAAATCATAACGGTTGACAACGCCAAACAGCTTGATGGTGTGCGCGGGCGTACCGTCCTCCCAATGTGGGCGGACTTTTAGATTCGTATCCCATACGCCTTCGCTTAAGATCCGTTTGCAGTTCTCTATATAGACTTGATCGGCATAGCTCATAAAAAATGCACCCTCCGTGTTTTTTGCTATTATAACACATGCGGATGCATTCGAAAAGGCTTGTTATGTTTTTGTGATAAAAATATTTGTGCATTTTTGACAGGTGACGCGGATCTTGCCTTTCTTGCGCGGGGCACGCATGCGCTGTCCGCATTTCGGACATTTGAAATACCGATATGTTTTGCGATCCGTCCATTCTTGATTACGATCTGCAAAGAAACGACGTATCTTCTGACGCTGATACAAATAGCGCGTGTTCTCCTTTTGACGCTTTGCAACATTTCTGGAAAAGATTCTGAAGTTGCAATAAATCAATATTGCAAATCCGATCGCATACAAGGCGAAATAAAGGATGCGGAAAACAACGGCAGCTTTCATCGCATGCGAAGCAAAACCGAGCGTCAGAATCGAACAAATGATTGCGCAGATCAGAAACAGAAAGCTTGTATGATTCAGAAACTTTGCGAATTCATCAACACCGTTTCTGCCCTGCATAAACTGATATAACTTGTTTCTGAAATTCATGGTTGATCTCCTTGTACTGAATCATTTTGTATGGTTACGTAGCGTACCGTTTTCTCTGATGCGTCGGCCGCCGCGCCGGCGCAACTGTAAAACGGAGCGACTACGCAATTATATAGAACGCATCTTGCAAACATGCTGAACAGGATGAAGGTCAGAATGATTGACAGAATCCTGAACGGTCGAAACCTTGCAGTATATACCGGTCGCTGCCTGCTTTCTTCAAAAACAGAGCCCCAGCCGAACGGCGGTTCATTATCGTTATTGTGATCACCGCCGGTATACGAACCTCCATAATAACCGCCGCCCGTGCGATAATACGATTCAAATGGGTTGTTCGTATGCGCGGTTTGCTGATAGTAGGTATTCTGCGTCTGCGAAGCACGATATTGCGCGCGCTTTTCTGCAGACTTGATCTGATCGTAAGCAACGTTAACATCGTTCATGCGTCGCGCTGCTTCAGGATTGTTCGGATTGAGATCCGGATGATACTTTTTGGCGAGCGTCCGATACGCTGCACGGATTTCTTCATCCGTCGCAGTTTCCGACACGCCTAGAACCGTATATGGGTTTTTCGCCATTTCACCCGAACTCCTTTTCTTTTTTATCATGTTACCCGCTTTTTTTTGATTCGTCAATGCAGTTCACAAGATTGTTTCATTTTATGCACAATCATTTCGTGAAGGCACGTTTTTTCGCCCGCAAATAAAATTGACACAGTACATGTTTCATGTTAATATGTAATTGGAGGAAATCAATATGAATCCGGTGAAACTGATAGCAGACAGCTCTTGCGATATCGGTCCTCTGCTTGCAGAACGATATCACGTTGATTTTGTGCACATCCATGTCCGTTTGAATGGAAACGAGTATCTTGACGGCGTCGATATCACGCACAAGGAGATCTACAGTAATTACGATACAAATCATACGCTGCCGAGCACTGCTGCGATGAACATTGACGAATACGCCTCAATTTTTCGTCCTTACATCGAGCAAGGCTATGATATCGTGCATGTTTCCCTCGGAAGCGGACTTTCTTCCACCTGCAACAATGCGCGTCTTGCCGGAGAGCTCTTTGACGAAGGCCGTGTTTATGTCATCGATTCAAAAAGTCTCTCTGCAGGCAGCGGCCATATCGTATGCGAATGCGGAGAACGCATTCTGAAGGGCATGAGCGCAAAGCAGGTATTTGAAGAGGTATCTCCAATTGCAGATCGCGTCAGCGCGTCCTTTATCCTGGATGATCTCGAATATCTGCATGCCGGCGGCCGTTGCTCCGGCCTTGCACAGTTCGGCGCATCCTTGATGAATCTGAAGCCTTGCATCATGGTTCAGCCGGAATTATTCGGATCTATGACGGTCGGCAAAAAATATATGGGATCCTATAAGCGCAGCGCTTTGAAGTATGTCGAAAATATGATCATGGGCAGAAACGACATAGAATTGGATCGTTGCTTTATAACGCATTCCGGTTCCGATCCTGAAGTGCTCGAAGCAATGCGTGAGCGTGCGCTTGAACTGCAACCGTTCAAAGAAGTTTTCATTACCCAGGCAAGCGCAACGATCTGCTCGCATTGCGGTCCGAACACAACGGGAATTCTTTTTATTCAAAAATGATAACTGCCATTTTATTCACCGTACTGTTTGCAGTCTGCGGCATTGCCGTTTCGGAGGTTGTATTTCGCAAGCATTCTTTTATCAACCGTATTTGGCTCGGGCTTTCGCTCGGGCTTTTACTGTTGACGTGGCTGCCTTCTCTATTCGCATTTTTGATCGGCTTTACAAAGACAGCGCAGTTTTTGTCTGCTGCTGTTGCGTCGCTGATTTTTTGCGCATGTGTTGCGATCTGGACTATTCGCAGAAAACATAAAATCAAAAACGATTATTCCGTGCGCTCTCTGCCGATTATGCTGATTGTGTCGATACCGATCCTTGCAATCGGTGCGGTACTGTTCAATACGCATATACTCTATCCGCATGAAGATGGAAGTCTATGGGTCGGGCAAGTCACATACGGCGATCTTGCGATGCATCTCGGCTTCTTAACAAGCATTGTGGAACAAGCCGCTTTTCCGCCGCAATACAGTATTTTCCCGGGACACGCATTGAATTATCCGTTTCTCTGCGAAACCTCAGGCGCTTCTCTCTATTTGCTTGGCGCAAGTACGCGGCAGGCATACATCATATCGGCTTTCTATGCGTTTTCTTTGGTTGCGTTCGGCGTTTATCGATTCTTTCGCCAATGGCTGAAAAAGGGCGGACGGACCGCTTTGGCAACCGTATTATTCTTCTTAGGCGGAGGGTTTGGATTTTTCTATTTCTTTGATCTTGCCAAACAAGGCGGTCTTCTGCAATACCTGATCGGAACGGATGGCCAGACGGTATCGCAGACACTGCTGGACGGGTTTTATCATACGCCGACCAATATTCCGGCTCTCGGCCTTCGCTGGGTCAATCCGATTGTTGATATGCTGATTCCGCAGCGTGCAACATTGTTCGGTTGGGCAATTCTCTTCCCCTGCCTCTATCTCCTGCACGGATTTGCATTTGAAAAGAAAAGGGGAAATCTGATCATGCTTGGCGTCTTTGCGGGCGCGTTGCCTCTGATTCACACGCATTCTTTTCTTGCGCTCGGCATCATAAGCGCATATTATTGTGTGTCAGATTTGATTTCGAACCGGTTTGAAAAGAACCGCGTTTTGCAATGGCTGCTGTATGCATTGATTGCTTGCGCATTGGCAGCACCACAGCTGTTTGGCTTTTCCTTCCGTCAGGCGAGCGAAAGCAGTCTTGTTCGTTTTCATCTGAATTGGGGTAACACAACAGATTCTTACCTTTGGTTCTATATCAAAAATCTCGGGTTCATATTCCTGCTGATACCGATTGCATTCCTGCTGCTTTCAAAACGTGATCGGAAGATTTATCTCGGCGTCTGTTTTGTTTGGCTGATCGCAGAATTCGTCGAATTCCAGCCGAACGATTATGATAACAATAAGCTGCTGTTCATCTGGTACGCATATACTTGTGGACTTGTCGCAAAACTGCTTTGCAGCATTGCACACAGAATCCAACATCGTTTTCTGCGTAATCGCTGTTTACCGGATATTATACGTTCAAATCAAATCGGCATTGTTGTTTTGTCCGCATGCTTCGCGATCTATTTCCTAATCAAACTTGTACTCACACGATCCGGGGAAATTGTGATCCCTGTCGGAACTGCCTTTACGCTGTTCCTGATTTGCGGTTTCTTATTTGTGTTGACGATCCGAACCGCTCTATTCAGGCAAAACATTTCCGCTTATGCATTGTATTTAATTTCGTGCATATTTTCTGTATTTTGGATGATTTCAACCGGATGTATCTGGTATCGTCAATATACATCCGCGGATTTGCACTTTATGAAATGGCTTTGCCTCATCGGATTTGCACTGTCTGCGCTTGGCGCACTGATTCCGATTATAAAGCATCTGACGTATCATACCGTTGAAAAGAAGCGGTTCTGCGGTGGATCGTTGGCCATGACGCTTGCCGCATATATTCTGATCTTTGCAATGACCGTATCTTCTGCTATGACCATTCTGCGGGAGATTAAAAGTGAATATCAGGTTTATACCAGAGATGAAGTCGTGCTTGCGGAGCAGATAAAAAACAATACGGAATCGGATGCGGTTATTTTAGCAAACAGTTATCATTGGAATTTGATTACGCCTCTGACCGGACGGAGTATTGTTACCGGTACAAGTACTTTCTTGTACTACCATGGAATTGACAATTCTCAACGGGAACGCGATGTGATTGAAATGTATGAACAACCTGAGTCTAATCTCGAATTGTTTCAAACCTACAACGTTTGTTATATCTTGGTCAGCAATGCCGAGCGGTATCATTACAATATCGATTATGAATTCCTTGAGGCAAAATGCGAAATTGTCGCACAAAATGCAGCAGGCACTCTATACAAGCTGAGATAATCTGAACGCAAAAAGCATCGGAATGACCGATGCTTTTTTGGAAGAAAATTATTTACAGTCCTGCTGCATGATGCTGATGATGGTTTGATCGGTTTCGATCATTCCTTCTGAAGCAATACGACCGATGTTTCGAACAATTGCATCCGCATTAGGCGCTACGATGCCGCCGCCGTGATAGAACTGCTGCTGATGAAGATACATTTGATAGCCCAATATTCCGGTTTCGATGGCAGCAGCAATTTTTGCGGCGCAGGAAGGCTTTGCACCGTCACAGATTGTTCCGGAAATCATTGCAACAGAATTGACAAGCGTATGCGCAACGACGGACTCGTCTCCTCCGAGCAGATATGCGATTCCCGCGCCTGCCGCGCAGCCGGCGCTGATTGCTCCGCAATACGAGGACAAGCGTCCGACACCGGCTTTCTGATAGACTGTGAGCAGATCGGAAATCAGAAGCGCACGGTACATTCTTTCCGGATCGATATGATAGTGTTTTGCATAGCATATGATCGGCACGGACGCCGTGATTCCCTGATTTCCCGAGCCGCATAGAATTGCAACGGGCATTTCGCAGCCGCTCATGCGTGCGTCACTGCCGGCGGCAGCGTATGCGCGTGCTTCAGTTTTTGCGTCTGAAGAATGTTCGGCAAGCATAATTTTTCCGATGTTTGCGCCATAGTCATGCGTGAGGCCTTCCTCGCAGATTGCCATGTTGTAATGGATTTGAAGGTCGAGCAGGTCTTTTACAGTCGATAACTCGACTTGTTCGGCATAGTTTACAATATCGTGAAGGTTCAGACAGGATTTATCCGTCAGGTTGTCTTCGCTTTGTACAACGATCGGACGTTTGACGATCGCTTCACCGTTTTTCATGATCTCTACAATATTGGAATGATTGTTTGCGATTACGACACGGGAGTAGGAAGTGCGTGCATACAGCGTAACACTGATATAAAGAGGGCAATCTGTCTCTGCGCACGAAACGTCTATATGGAAAGTCTCCATAAAATGCGCAACTGCAGCGCGCTGTTCATCTGAAACGTCGCTGATCACCTGCATGCCCTTGCTTGCATCTCCGCAGACAATTCCTGCAGCGACAGCTGCACGAATTCCCTTCAGTCCGTTCGTGTTCGGAACGACGACACTCTTGACGTTTTTCAAAATATTGCCGCTGACGGATACTGTAACGGAAGTAGTCTGCATGCCGAGGACCTCATGTGCCTTTGCGGAGCAATATGCAATTGAAATCGGTTCTGTGCAGCCGGTAGCGAGTATGATCTCTTCTCGCAGAATTTTTGAATATGCTTCCAGAATTGCAAGTTCCATATGAGTTCCTTTACTTCATAAAAGAGCGGTGAGCAAGCCGTAAGCCGAGTTCTGTCAAAGGACGATCATCTATCTAGACA
>CALFIV010000048.1 GCA_937877295.1 uncultured Clostridia bacterium | reverse complement strand
GTGGAGGATGAATTCGGCGAGGTCGGCCCGCAGAGCTATCTGGCGAAGCGCTTCGGTCTGACTGCGGAGCACATCGTGAGCGTGGCAAAGGAGGTCATCGCCCGGAAAAAGCTGCAGGGATAACCGCAGGCAAAACGCCGAAGCGGATAACCGCGGCAGAGGTGCCGCGGGGAAAACAAAAAAGAGAAGCGTGGGAGGCACTTCGTAAGGAAGTGCCTCCTTCGGGGTTTTGCTATTGAAGAAAAGAAACAGCGGCGAGGAATAATCCACGCCGCTGTCATTGTTTGCCCATGTGCTCTTGTGCGTTTTCACCTGCTCTCCGAGGTCGTCTTACAGCACATAATCGGTGAGGCAATCATACCAGTGAACATAGGTCTTACCATTGACCTTGACCGTCTCATTTCCCTTTAGCCGTTCCGTCCACGGCTTATCGCCGCGCTTTAGGGCCCAATTGTCGCTGTTGAATCTCCTCCAAAGCACGGTTCTGCCGTGCCTGTCGAGATACTGCTCGCTCATAACACCTTTGTCATAAGTCTCAATGTCAACAACGCATATCGTGTCGTAGCGCTTGCCGCCGATCTCTACGGTATAGCTCCCTACCACATCCAGCAGGAAGGACTTGTCCCTTGCGGTGATCTCGTCACCGTTCCGAACAATATCGCCCTTTGCGGTAATATGCGTCTCGTTCCCACAGTTGTTCTCGCCAAAACCCCAGTTGGGCAGGAATTCGTCGGCGTCAAGGAAGGTGTGCAGCTTTGTCACACCGTTCTCCGAGTGGCTCTCCGCAAGAAAGCGGCAATGCGTGTCAGTAAGCTGCGCTACAAAAGTCCTCTCGGCATAGTCTGTCTCGTCAATTCTATTGCACGGCATAGCTTCGTACTCCTTGGATTTGACGATCACGCCCTCTATGCCATGGACTTCGGCTGCACCGCCGACCTCAAGCTCGACGGCGTAGGAGACGGGCTCCGCCCCGTCCTGCCACGCGACAAGCGCCTCGGCGGCCTCGGCAAACGGGTTCTCCTGCGGCGTTTCCTCAACCGGTTCGGCCGCGGGTGCGGGTTGTTTTCTGAAGATCATGTGTTACCTCCAAACCATTTTGATTTCTTTTTCTGCTGCGGAAACAGCGGCTCTTGCTGCGCTTCCGCTTCACGGATGTGCTTGAGCACCTGCTCCTTTCCCTCAAAGACCATCAGCTCGATCGCCTGCTCACGGTCGATCGCGCCCATGGAAAGCAGCTGCAGCATCAGTTCGTTCTGCGCGTCGGACGCAAAGCGGCTACGCTTGACCGCCTTGATCGAAATGCTGAATTCGATCGGAAGCTGTACGTTGCCCGGCGCGGCGTGCTGCATCAGCGCGCTGTCAAACAGCACCTGCCTTGTCTGTCCGTCCTCCGTGATCGTGACCGGCCGCAAAAAGCAGTTGAACTCGCGCTCGGTTTCGATCTCCATGCGCACGGCCTCACGGAACGCCTCGTGCAACTGTTCGGTCGCCATGCGCGCCCGCTTGGTGCTCATCTCCTGCAGCGCTTCGATCGCGCGCGCCGCGGTCACGCCGCTCGTAACCGTTCCGCGGGAGGATTCGTTTGCGCCGCTCTCCTCCTTGATGTCCTCGCGGATGGCGCGGATGTAGGACAGCAGGTAGTTCGGCAGCGGCGGCGTGGAAAACCACGTCACGCCGTTCAGACTTTCGCCGGTATGCACATCCTTGGACCAGTCCCGAAGATCGTCCGGATCAAAGCCGGAGGCGTCGGTGATGAGCAGCTTGTTGCGCGAGGCGAGCAATGCGTTTTTGAGCACAAGCTGATCAAGCTTGTCCGCATAGCGCTGCTGTGTGCCGAAGAGGTCGACGATGCCGAAGCCGAGGGCGCTGCCCTTGCGCGGGTACAGCGTTGTCAGTACAAACGGATACCGGCCGTGTGCAAAATAGCCCTCCGGCTTGACGTCGCGGCTGTCCTCGAGCACCGTGCCGCCGCAAAGCAGCGCCATATGTACGCGATACGTTTCCGTCCCGGCGTCGTATTCGCGCCACCAGTATTCGAGCAGCAGGCGCGCGTTTTGGGGATCGGGCGAGAGGATCTCGTCGGTCATCAGCTCCGCCGCATCGACCGGATGCTCGTCGATCAGCTCGGCAGCGTCGGGATAGTGCGCTTCGATCCATTCCTTCGAACGCAGCGCAAGCTTGAAGACCGCGCGGCCGTCCTGCAGGTCGGTCGCCATCGGATCGATCAGAATGTTGCGAATGTCGACATGCCTGAGATATGCGCCGCCCAAGCCCCCGTTCAGTTCGCCGTCATACCCGATCTCCTGCACACAGTAGCCGCCGACCAGCAGGTCGTGGATCAGCTTGCGGTACTCCACGGGATAGGAAGCCGCGTCGTGATTGCGCCGCACCACCGCTTCGACCACGCGGGCGATGAAGCCGTCGGATGCGTTTTCGGGGGTAACGACAGCCTCCGGCACCTGGTCCATCAGGTCCGCCGTGATGTTTTCGATCGTCGACTGCAGGATCGGCGTAACCGGCCGCGGCTCGTTCGGATCGGTCACCGGTACGTCGTACCAATGCTCGCCGCGATACATCCGTTCGCAATGCTCCTGCCGCCGCCATTCTCCGGCATAGGCGTTGCGGAATTCGCGAAAGAGCGCGTTCGCCCGCTCCGCCAGCAGCCGTTTATTGTCGTTTTTTCTGAGTTTCATAGCATTTCCTTTCTTTATCATGAGCCTTCCCGTGAACGGGAAGCCGTCCGCATCGCCGGCAGATGCGGTGTTCACAGCCCGTAAAACCCGGCAAACGGCGGCGGCGCGCTCGCAAGGGGATCATAGCGCAGAGCTTGCCGGACGGGCGGCGCTTCGGCGGCGCGCGG
>CALFIV010000047.1 GCA_937877295.1 uncultured Clostridia bacterium | reverse complement strand
GGACAGAATGACGGCTTCTGGCGTATCGTCGATGATGAGATCGACGCCGGTCGCCGTTTCGAGCGCGCGGATGTTGCGGCCTTCGCGGCCGATGATACGGCCTTTCATTTCATCGTTGGGCAACGGCACGACGGAAACCGTCGCTTCCGCCACATGGTCCGCCGCACAGCGCTGGATCGCCAAAGACACGATGTTTCTGGCGCGCTTGTCGGCTTCTTCCTTGGTGCGCTGCTCGATTTCACGCAGCATCACCGCCGCGTCGTGCTTCGCTTCCTGCTCAGCGCGCGAGAGCACCATAGCCTTTGCTTCTTCGAGGGTGAAGCCCGAAATGCGCTCCAGTTCCTCCTGCTGCTTTGCGTACAGCGCGTTGATCTCTTCTTCGACTTTATCGAGTTTTTTGGTGCGTTCGTTGAGCTGCTGCTCACGGTTCTCGACGCCCTCTAACTTCTTGTCGAGCGATTCTTCGCGCTGGAACAGCCGGCGCTCGGTGCGCTGCAGCTCCGCCCTGCGTTCTCTGTTTTCCTTCTCGGCATCGTTGCGGATCTTGTAGACCTCTTCCTTTGCCTCCAACACTTTTTCTTTGCGGATCTCTTCGGCTTTCTTCTGTGCATCGTCATAGAGGCGTTTGACCGCGTCTTCGGCCTTTTCGACCTTCGCCTCCGCGACGTTCTTGCGGTAGAAGAACCCGATCACAAACCCGATGACTGCGCCGAGGACGAGCCCTGCGGCGGCCAATACGTACGGCAACCAGGTTGGCATAATCTTCTCCGATCTATATGAAATATAACCGAGCATACTGCCCGGCTATTTCACATGATCGATTCAAGCTTTTCGGTATCTCTGCGCGTCCGAAAAATGCGCAAGGACGCGTTCCTAAAAATCTATCTTCAAAAATCTATGATGAATGCACTTGGCAGTGCAGGATTACTCAATAATATTTTAAACGTTCGGCGGTCCAAAGTCAAGTTCCGGACCGCCAAAAGTCATAGATTCTTTATAATATATGATCGCCCCATGCGCCGCAGGCGCAATGCAGCCATCAGGCAATTCATGCATTTTTGCGGAGATCCTTCACCGCTGCGCGGTTCAGGATGACAAGAAAGAAAAACCCTGCAATCTTGAGATACGCAGTATTGAAGGATCTCAACGTATGCGAAATGCCGTCAGACAATCATTTCTCTGCATCACAGATCGAACAGCGAGATCTGCTTGTTTTTGGGCATGCCGGCAAAGCAGCCGTTTTGCTCAAGCATCGAGACGATAGCGGAATTCGCGCCGGTGGCTTCTGTGAAGTCCTCGATGGTCGCGTAATGCGCGCCGGGCTTTCTTCGTTCGCAGATGGCGATCGCCTGTCCTGCGCCCACACCGGGCAGCGCGTTGAACGGCGGACGAAGCGCATTGCCTTCGATGAGGAACTTCGTCGCGTCGGACTGATAGATATCGACCGGCAGCAGATCAATGCCGCGCTTATTCATCTCATAGACGAGCTCGAGGATCGTAATGAGCTCCTTGTCCTTTTTCTTTTCGCTGTCCGTCTTCTGCGCCGCGCCCTTGTCGATCTCCTCCATCTGACGCTTGACGGCGTCCGCGCCGCCCGCGGCTTTGGTAAGATCGAACGCGTCTGCGCGCACGGTGAAATACACCGCGTAGAACGCGAGCGGATAATGGACCTTATAGTACGCGATGCGGAACGACGACATCGAATACGCCACTGCATGTCCGCGCGGGAACATGTATTTGATCTTCTTGCACGAATCGATAAACCATGCCGGGATCGCGCCTTCGACCATCGCCTGTTCCATTTCGTCGGTCAAGCCCCTGCCCTTACGCACACGCTCCATGATCTTGAACGAAAGCGACGCCTCCATGCCGTGCGCGATCAGATAGTTCATGATATCGTCACGCGTACACAGCACCTCGTTGAGCTTGGCGATGCCGCTCATGACCAGTGGTTCGGCGTTGTTGAGCCACACATCCGTGCCGTGCGTGAGTCCCGCGATGCGGATCAGCTCCTCAAACGTCGTCGGACGCGTATTTTCAAGCACCTGCCGGACAAAGCCCGTGCCGAACTCCGGCACACCGAGCGTGCCCAGCGAACAGCCGATTTCACTGAGATCGATGTGCAGCGGTTCGACGGTTGAGAACAGCATGCGCGTGTCGGGATCGTCGAGCGGGATCGACCGCGGATTCAGTCCCGTCAGGTTTTCAAGCATATGCAGCGCCGTCGGATCGTCGTGGCCGAGAATGTCCAGCTTGACGAGACGGTCGTCCATCGCATGGAAGTCGAAATGCGTGGTGATCGTATTTTTATCGACCTTGTCCGCCGGATACTGGATCGGCGTATAGTCGTAGACCTCGGTGAATTCGTCGTGATCGCGCGGCACGATGACGATGCCGCCCGGGTGCTGGCCGGTCGTAACCTTGACGCCCTCACAGCCCTTTTCGAGCCGCTGCACCTCGGCAGCCGAATAGGTGCGCCCCGTCGCCTCCGCAAACGAATAGACGCATTCATACGCTTTCTTCTCCGCAAGGCCGGAGATCGTGCCCGCACGGAACGCATGCCCCTTGCCGAACATTTCCTCGACGTATTTGTGCGCGACCGGTTGATACTCGCCCGAGAAATTGAGGTCGATATCGGGAACCTTGTCGCCCTTGAAGCCCAAGAATACCTCGAACGGAATCTCAAAGCCCTCCTTGTTGAGCATCGTGCCGCACTTCGGGCATGCGCGGTCGGGCATGTCTGCGCCGACGCTGTACAGATTGTGATCGATCTCGAAATCGGAGAACCGGCACTTCGGGCAAACATAGTGCGGCGAAAGCGCGTTGACCTCGGTGATGCCCGCCAGCATCGCCACGACCG
>CALFIV010000046.1 GCA_937877295.1 uncultured Clostridia bacterium | reverse complement strand
TGATCGGATGCAGGAAATCCAGCCTTGCAGCGTGCAGGGCCGGACGGTCCATGGCGTCGGATCGATTGCCGTAGAGCCAGTCGCCGAGCAGCGGCAAACCGGCATACGCCATGTGGACACGCAGCTGATGTGTGCGCCCGGTGTACGGAATGAGCTCGGCAAGCGTCAGACCGTTTCGCACGGAAACGATGCGGCATTCGCTCTTGGAATATGCGCCGTCTTCCCGTACCGTGCGCTGATAAGTCGAGCCGTGCAGCGGGCCGATCGGCGCTTCCACGATCAGTGGATCGCGATCCGGTATTCCTTCGAGAATTGCAAGATAGCGCTTTTGAAAACGCCCGTCCGCCTGTTGCCGCTTCAGAATCGCATGGATATAGCCGGATTTTGCCACAAGCATCAGACCGGTCGTACCCTTGTCGAGACGGCTGACCGGATGCGGATTCTCAACGCCGGAAAAATGCGCCGCAAGCGCGTTCTCCACGGTCGGTTCATCGGGATCACGCGCCGGGTGGACCGAGAGATGCTTCGGCTTGTCGATTGCGATCAGCCATTCGTCCTCATAAACGATCGAAAGCGGATGCGGAATCGGACGGATCGGCAGTCGTTCACCGTCGGACGGATCAAATGACAGCACGTCGCCGGCATGCACCGGCGCAACGAGATAGACCGGCAGGCCGTTTACAAGGACCGAGCCGGGACGCCGCTTCAACCGCTTCTGATACGTTTCGGAGACGTCGAAGCAATCGCGCAGGACCTGCGCGACGGAGCGGCCTTCATGTGCGGTTGGGACGGTGATCGCTTCGAATCGCATGGCTACAGTATAACAGATCGCGCGCGTGGATGCAATGCGCCGAAAAAACAGAGGTTTGTATGTATTTGTTGGATTATGTGCGCGCCAACGCGCGCGTCACGGAAGCGGTCGAGCCGTTCAACGAGGTGGACATGCTGGCGTTTGCGTCGTTGCCGTATCTCGCGCTGGAAGGCGCGGTCAGTACCGGCTGTTCGGGTGAGGACCGCACGATCGGCGAAGCCGCCGTGCTCTATCGGGTCAAGCTCGGAGACGATCCGAATCCGCCGGGACTCTTTATCCCGCGTGATTTTATCGATCTCTTTCTGGAGATGGAACACGCGCCGCGCTACCGCGATCTGAAAATCTACGGTTTCCGCTATAAGTGGTCGCTGGAAGAAGAGG
>CALFIV010000045.1 GCA_937877295.1 uncultured Clostridia bacterium | reverse complement strand
GAAGCACGCTACTCGCTCTGCGGCACGACGGCGGTGCTGCCAAGCTCTTTAGGCAAGCTCTGTAAGCTCCTCGGCGTTCCGGTTGTAACGCTGATCTGCTACGGGCATCACATCGATTCGCCGTTTTGGAATCTGCATGTTCGCAACGTCAAGCCGACCGAAGCGGAATTTACCGTGCAATACACGGCGGATACGCTCAAAACCGCAAGCGCGGACGAAATCAACGCGTGGCTCGTGAAAGCCTTTCAATACGACGAATACGCGTGGCAAAAGCAGCGCGGCGTCCGCGTCGCTTACGAAAAACGCGCGGAGGGGCTGCATAAGGTTTTGTACCAATGCCCGGCATGCAAAACCGAGTTTCGCATGGCAAGCGAAGGCACGACGCTCTTTTGCAAAGCCTGCGGCAAACGCTGGCAGTATACGGAGCTCGGCGAGCTGAAGGCCGCGTCCGGCGAAACCGAGTTTTCGCACATCCCCGACTGGTACGAATGGGAGCGGGAAAACGTCAGACGCGAGGTCGAAGCGGGCACATACGACAGCGGTGCGCTGAAGGTCACCGTGCGCAGCTTGCCGAACGCAAAGCGCTTTATCCTGCTCGGCGAAGGGACGCTCAGGCACGACATGAACGGCTTTCACGTTGCGGGGACGGACCGCGACGGCGACGCCTTCGCCATGGAAAAGAGCGTACCTTCGATGTATTCGTGCCACATCGAATATGAATACCTCGGCAAGTTCGGCGACTGCATCGACCTGAATACGCTTGACGATACGTGGTACATCTATCCGCACGGCGAGGATTTTGCGGTGACGAAGTTTGCGCTCGCCACCGAGGAGCTGTACTTTGCATTCAGACGAAACGAGGGCAAGCCCTGCAAGCCGGGGCTGGCATAAAAAAGGAGCGATTATGTTCAATCATCACGATATCACAAGAAATGCGTGCATGCTGCATGGACCGTTGAGCCGGCAGGGCTATGACTGGTGGTGGCATTCGTTCACCGCGCAGGACGCCGAAACCGGCGAGGATACGCCGTTTTTTGTCGAATTCTTTGTCTGCAATCCTGCGCTGGGCGGCACAGAACCGGTGCTCGGGCAGCTTCCCCAAAACCGCGCGGCGGAAATCAAGCCGTCGTATCTGATGGTCAAGGCCGGCTGCTGGGGGCGTCATAAGTGCCAGCTGCACCGCTTTTTTGCATGGAACGACGTACGCATGCACGGCGACGCGCCGTACGAGATCGAGGCGGGCGACTGCTTTGCTTCGGAAACGCGCTTAAAAGGCAGCGTTTCGATTACGCCGGAGGAAGCGGCGGCGCATCCCGAATGGATGTGCGACGCGGGCGAAATGGAATGGGATCTTTCCGTCGACAAGCAGATCGCGTTCAATGTGGGATACGGCGCAAGTAAGCCGCTGCGCGACGCCGAGGCGTTTGCCATGTACTGGCACGCGGAGGGGATGAAGTCCGCGTTCTCCGGGACGATCCGTTTAAACGGCAGAGCCTATACCGTTACGCCCGAAAAAAGCTTCGGCTACGCGGACAAGAACTGGGGCCGCGATTTCACGAGCCCTTGGGTGTGGCTCGCGTCAAGCTGTTTAAAGAGCCGCATCACGGGCAAGACGCTTGAAAATTCCGTGTTCGACATCGGCGGCGGACGGCCGAAGATCTATTTTGTTCCGCTCGACCGGCGGCTGCTCGGCGTGTTCTGGTATGAGGGCAGAGAGTTCGATTTCAATTTTTCGCATGTGTGGCTGAACGTCAAAACGCAGTTCTCGTTTGAAGAACGCGAAGACGTCGTCGTTTGGCATGTGCGGCAGGAGAACCGCCGCGCCGCGATGGAGACGGAGGTGTTCTGCAATAAGTCCGACATGCTCTGGGTCAATTACGAATCGCCGGACGGCGCAAAGCGGCACAACCGTCTGTGGAACGGCGGCAACGGCTGGGGCACGGTGAAGCTGTTCGAGCGCGAAGCCGAAGGCTTCCGGCTGCTCGACGAGATCGAGGCGACGCACATCGGCTGCGAATACGGCGAATACGACGAACCGGAGGGACAGGCATGAAGATCCTCGTTTTGAACGGCTCGCCCAAGGGCGAGAACAGCATCACGCTGCAGACGGTGCGCTATCTCGAAAAGCGCTTCACCGGCTATGAGGATACGCGCTTTGAGATTTTGCACGTCGGGCAGCGCATCAAAAGCATCGAGAAGGATTTTTCCAAGGTAAAGACAGCGCTCGAACAGGCGGAGCTGCTTCTCTTTACGTATCCGGTCTATACGTTTCTGATGCCGTCGCAGCTGCACCGCTTCCTCGAGCTCATGAAAGAATACGGCGTCGATGTATCGGGCAAGTACGCCGCGCAGATCACGACCTCGCTGCACTTCTATGACGTGACGGCGCACCGCTTCATCCGCGACAACTGCGACGACCTCGGGCTAAAGTATCTCGGCGGGCTTTCCGCGGACATGGAGGACCTTTTAAAGCCGGAGGGACGCAAGCAGGCGGCGGACTTCTTCGAGCACCTGCTCTGGCAGGTACGGAACAAGCTTTGGGAGCGTCCGTTCTATCCGCCCCTTGCGGAGCAAACGCCGTTTGTGCCCGCGCCGCTGAAACCGATGCGTACCGAGAAACCGGAGTTTCGCGTCGGCCGGAAGATCGCGATCGTTGCGGATCTTCGAAGCGAGGCGCTCAGAGAGATGGTCGAGCGCTTCCGCGCTGTGACGGATGATCAGACGGTGCTCGTCGATCTCAGCGAGTTCCCGTTTGCGGGCGGCTGCTTAGGCTGCTTTCACTGCGCGGCGGACGGTACATGCATCTATAAGGACGGATTCGATTCGTTTTTGCGCGAGAAGATCCAAAGCACGGAAGCGATCGTCTACGCGTTTTCGATCCGCGACCATTCGATGGGCAGCCGCATGAAGCTCTTCGACGACCGGCAGTTCTGCAACGGTCACCGCACGGTGACGATGGGCAAGCCGGTGGGCTACATCATCGACGGCAGCTATGATGCAGAACCGAACCTACGCATGCTGATCGAGGCGCGCGCCGAGGTCGGCGGCAACTACCTTGCGGGCGTCGCTACGAACGAAACCGATCCCGCGGCGGAGCTTGAGGCGCTGGCTTTGCGGCTTCGGTATGCATTGCCGTCGGGCGCGTCAGAGGGATTTCAACTGCCGAGGACATTTTACGGCGTCGGCGGCATGAAGGTTTTTCGCGATCTGATCTACATGATGCAGGGCTTGATGCGCGAGGACCATCGCTTTTATAAAAAGCATGGATTCTACGATTTCCCGCAGAAGCGCAGAGGCCGCATGATCGGCATGTATCTGGTCGGCGCGATGATGAGAAGCCGAAAGCTGCAGAAGAAGCTCGGAAACAAGATGACCGAGGGCATGCTGCTGCCCTACAAAAAGGTGCTGGACGAAACACAGCCGCATTGAGGAGAAACGGATATGCAGGCGTATGAATCCTGCGTCGGCGTCCATGTCTTTGATTACTGAATGCATCGGCAAACCGTCTTCTTGAAACTGCCGTTCGGAACGGAAAAGAAAGGGTCTGTTAAAAAAGCCTGTCATTCTGAACCTTTGGAAAAGGCGAAGAATCTCTGAACGTAAGATTGAAGTGCCTTCAACAAGGCTTTTCGCGCAGAGATCCTTCGAAACAAGTTTCTCAGGATGACATGGTTTGGACTTTTTTAACAGACCCTTTTGCTTGTTTCGGATCGGTTATGCGAGGCTGCCGAAGTATCGCTGTGCCTCGGCGTTGGAAACGCCGAGCTCGCTGCGGATGCTGCTGATGATTTTGCGGGAGCGGCCGTTGACATAGCCCTTCAGCGAAACGATCAGGTTTTCCCAGTTGCCGACCTTCGGCCACCGCTGCTTTTCGAACGGGATCTCGCTGCGGATCATGGCCGCCATTTCATCGATTCTGGCGGTGACGGACGCGTCCGACAGGCCGGTGGACAGCAGCTCCGACAGCCTTGTCAGAAGCTGCGCCCGGAACGTCTCGTTTTTCAACAGCCTTTGCAGCAGCGTCCCGACCTGCGGCGCGTCGAGCACATAGGAGAACGCATTTTGGTGAAAGAATCCGAGATCGGCGTCCACCAGGCCGCAGCGCCATTTTCCGTCGACGGAGCTGTACAGATAGCGAACATTGCCGCTGATGTCGGAGTTTCCGCAGTATGCCTCAAAGATCGCCCAGTCGATGAAGCTCGAAAGATCCAATCGCTCGGCAACGTACGCGTAATGCGCCGCGTTGCTCATGTCGTGCTGCATGACATAGCGGTATACGTCCGCAAGCCCGTCTGCGCTCGTCATATAATTCTTGCACACGGTGACGGTGTCCTCCGGCACGCCGAGATTCGATGCATAATAGAACGGCGTATACTGCTCGCGGATCGCGTAGATGCCCCAATAGCTGCCGTTCAGATACAGAACGACGTATTTGTAGTTTTGCGACAGCATGGTCGGACTGTATTGTTTGGCAATACTGTGCAGCATATTGTCGCGGATGAACGACGCCCACGTGCTCTCATAGTCGGCGCGCAATATGACGGACTGAAAGGTCGTCACCTCGCCGTCGCCGAACACGTCATAGTGCAGCGGACCGCCGTAGACACCGCTGAACTTGACGGTAAAGGAATGCTTGTCGATGTCCTTCAGCGAGGAAACGCCGTGCATCTTGATGCCGCATTCCTTTGCCCACGTGCCGTCGTCGCCGAAATACGCCACGCTTGCCGGATACTCGATCTCCTTGCGGTGAATGCTGTCCACATATATGCCCTTTGCGGAATCCCACAGATGCCACGGATCGGTCACAAGGCTCACAACGGGCAGGTCATGCGGCTCGTTGAGCAGATAGCTGAGTGTAACGACGCCGCTCTCTTTTTTGCCCGGCTCATAGGAGACGGCGCGGATGATCGCGGAGCGATCGAGATGAACCGGACCGGTGTACACGGCGGAGCGCTCGGTCGGGTCGCTGCAGTCGGTCGTGTAATAGATCGTGCCGCCGGCTTCGAGCGTAACGTCGATACCGGCTGCGCTCTGATATACGCCGGGGGCGACCGACGCCGTCGGAGCAGCGCTGACCATGCGGCTGCCGCTTTCATTCTCCGCGCCGGGGGTGGGGGACATGTAGAAGAAGCCGCCGTGATTTGCGCTGCGGCCGTAGGTGGTGCGGTACGGCAGCGCATACAGATGCGCGTAATCGATCAATCTGCCGTTTTCGAAGAGAAACAGGCTGTCCTCCTGCGCGTTCAGCGCAAAGTCCGCATGGAACGCGCGCTGCGTCGTGTATGCGGCATGGCCCGAAAGAATGACCAGATAAAAGTCGCCCGGTGCAAGCGTAACGTCCGGCAGCGGGCAGCGGTCGGGATGCTTGGAATCGTCCGAAATGCTGAAAGCACCGAGCCGGATCGGTTCGGAAGACGTATTTTTGAGCTCGAGCCAGTCAAAGAATTCGCCCGACTGCGGCAGATACGCATCGTTTGCGGTCATGACCTCCCAGATCGCAAGCGCGCCGCCGGAAACCAGCGTTTCACAAAACTGCGCATAGCCGTCGTCGGTATCGGCGAATCCGGGCGTCGGACAGATGCTTACGCGCTGCGCGCCGCTTTGCGGATCGATGACAAGGGAACGGTTTTCCTCTATCGCATCGAAGGTCACCCGATCGCGGATCTGCCCGATCGGATCAACCAGATACACGGTCTCGCCCGCAGCGGAGAGCGACATCGGCGCAAACAGCGCGCCGTCGATCTCGCCGTCGAGGTTGCCCGCAAGAAAGATCAAAAGCCGCTGTCCCGCTTCGATCGTACAATCGGGGATCTTCCATTGCGTCAGATCGGTTTCATCGTCCGACAGAAACCAGCCGGACAGCGCGACCGCCCGGTCGCCGGTGTTGCAGAGCTCGACCCAGTCGTGAAATCTGCCGGCAGCATCGGCAAGGATCGACTTGTTGTCCGCCATCAGCTCCGTGATGCGGACGGACATTTCCGAAAACCCGAGCGAGCGTACGTATGCTTCGCGGCCTTCGGACGTGTTGGCAAAGCCGGGCGTGACGTCATACGTGGCGGTCCAGCTTCCGTCCGCAGTGCGGGCATACGACTGATTCCGTTCGGTGCGGACGGTCAGCACCGTATCGGCGACCGTTCCGTTTGCGAAAAACAGCGTCACATCCTCACCGCCGGCCTTGGACAGCCCGAAGCGCGCGCAAGATCAGAGCACAGCGGCGAGGCATGTCGGAATACAACCACATC
>CALFIV010000044.1 GCA_937877295.1 uncultured Clostridia bacterium | reverse complement strand
ACGATCACGATCGCTCAAAACGGAAGATAACTGTTCTTGGGTCTCGAGTTTAATCTGTATATTTTTCTTTTTTGCCGTCGATTGGAAGCTCTGCATGACTTCTTCCAGAAGCTCATTCACATCAAACATCGTCATTTCCATCGTCTCAGTTCCGGCTTGCAGACGACTGAGCTGAAGCATGTCCGTAATTAAGCGAGAAAGACGCTCAACTTCATGCAGCATAATTGTGTGATACCGCTTTTGTGCTTCCGGATCTTTGACCATACCGTCCGTCAATGGCTCTAAAAGGCCGCGGAGTGAAGTCAAGGGAGTACGAAGCTCATGACTGATATTGGCAACATACTCGTTGCGCATCTTTTCCAGACGTTCGATTTCCGTGGCGTCCTTAAAGAGCCCGACAGCTCCGACACAACCGTCAGCGTCGGATAATACCGGTACGATCGTGATCCATAAGGTACGATCACCGGGCAAATTGTAATGGAAAAAGCGCGGTTCTTCCGAATCAATTACAGCGTCAAATGCGTCCCAGATCGAACGGTCCGGAACAAGATCTATCGGCGAATGCACGTCAACGGAGCCGAACAGCTTCATCAATGCAGGATTGTAATGCGTCAACTCCCCTTGCTTGTTGATAGCAGCGACGCCGTCGCTGAAACTCGAAAGGATATAACCAAGTTGTCGTTTTTCGTTCTCCAACTGTTGAATGGTTGAAGAAAGTGCGCCGCTCATATTGTTGAGCGTGCGGGCAAACAATCCCAATTCGCCCGGATAGTTTTCATTCGCACGGACGTCATAATTGCCTTTGGAGAGATGTTTTGCGACAGTCGTCATTTCAGACAGCGGATGCAACATTTGATTGACAGCAAAGTACGCAGTCAGAATGATTAATGGCAACAGAAAGAACGATACGATCCATAGCGAACGAGAAAGACGTGTAAATGCGGAATTCACGTTGCTGATCTCTTTGATCAGAATAAAGCATCCTATCGGACTGTCTTCCGTGGCAAAATACAAAGGACGTGCCGCACAAATAGCATTGCGAGATTCGGAAAGGCGGAAATTGCTGAGATCGAGGTTTTCTCCGGAAAGCACTCGATCGTAGATTTCCTGAATATACGGACTGTCCTGATAGTTTTCAATGTTCGTAATCGGCTGATAGTATTGCGTACCGTCTTCGGTCCTTACAAACAAAAGGATGTATGACGTTTCGTTTGAATAGGATATGGCGTCCAAATATCCAAGAAACGTTGTACGAGACAGCGTTTGATCCACAGGATGTGAAAAAAGCTCTTGAGCGCTGTCTGCGGTTTTAATCAGTTGTTCGCGCTCAAGATGGATAAAGGTTCTTCTGCCGAAATACGTATATGCAGCAAGAAGCAACATAATAGAGATCAGCACCAAAACGGTGCAGATCAGGAACGCTCTGCGAAACACTTCGCCCTTTCGTTTCATGTGCGCTTACGGATTCTCCAATTCAAATTTGTAGCCGACGCCGTAAATCGTCTTGATGCTCCAGCCGAGTCCGTCCGAATCGAGCTTTGCGCGCAAACGCTTGATGTGCGTATCAACCGTGCGCGTTTCACCTGCAAAGTCATACCCCCATACACGTGAAAGCAACGTATCGCGGGTAAACACCTGTCCGGGATTTGATGCGAGCATATAGAGAATTTCGATTTCCTTCGGTGTGCAAATGATATGCTCGCCGCGCAGCGTGACGGTATAGCTGTTCAGATCAATTGTCAATCCGTTATAAGTAATGATATTGGGATCTTTGGATTGCTCTTTTGTTTCGACTCTGCGAAGAATTGCTTTCACGCGCGCAACAACTTCACGCGGGCTGAACGGCTTAACGATATAATCGTCCGCACCCAGTTCCAAGCCCAGTATCCGGTCGATTTCTTCCCCTTTTGCTGTGAGCATAACAATCGGCAATGTGGAATTCTTGCGAATTTCTCTGCATACTTCGATACCGCTCATTTTCGGCATCATAATGTCAAGAATGCACAGCGATACGGAAGAATCGATTTTTTGCAAGCCTTCTTCCCCATCATATGCATCAATGACTTCGTAACCTTCCGATTCAAAATAAATGTGCAGCGATTCGTGAACGACAGGTTCATCATCGCAAATCAGGATTTTGATAGCCATATACTTCACTCCTTTTATCGCATTATACAGCAATCGAAATATAAAAAACAAGACGAACATATAAAATTCGTCTTGTTTTCACTGTTTTGTCACGATTAACCGTTGCTCTGTCCAATCAAGCGATTGTACTCAGCCAAAAGCATCTCATACGCTTCGAGATACGCGTCATATTCTTCTGCTGCACTCATTTGCGAGATAAGCTCGGATACATATGAATCATCGAGACCTTCATGTTCTTGGAAATATGTTTGTGCAAGAAGAATCAGGCTGTTTCCGCGTTCCTTCAGCATTTCGAGCGTCGTATCGGCAGTGCAGACAGGAAACTCAGATACATATTGAGAAATATTTTTATCGGTTCTCACCCATGTATCATTGAAGATCTTATTCAGAATCTTATCATCCAAATCATAGAGAGGATTTCCGGGATTCAACAATACGTATGTGCGCTCCTCCACATTGTCGGCATTGCAATTCTCTGTAGCAATACAGCCGGACTTTTTGCAAATGGAAAGTGTCACATGCATATCGCATGTCTCGGTTGGGACATTGGAGTAGCTGAACCAATCGGTCACAAGTTTAAACTTGTTATCTACGTTTTGATAATGCACGCATGATTCTGTCGCAAGCTTACCGGAGACCGGACATACGGTACGCTGTACAAGGCCGAGCGTTTCCGTTGTTTCGGAAATAATCGGTTCGGATGGCTTGCCCTCCATAAGCTTGCTCATAAAGCTTTGCCAGAGCGGAGCGGCATAATCGCCGCCGATTGAACCCTTTTCGAGTTTATTGGCAGGGAGATCGTGACCGATCCATACGACTGCAGTATATTCGCAGGTCATGCCTGCAAAGAAAACGCTGGCATAATCGGAGTTCGTTCCGGTTTTACCCGCAACTTCATATCCGGCGATCTTCGCTTTCGTACCGGTGCCGCTGTTGACGGCTTCTTTCATGAGATCAACCAGCAAATAAGCCGTAGAAGAATCGCTGAAAACTCTCGTCTGAGAGCCGCGAATAACATCCGCATTCAGCACAACATTGCCGTTGCTGTCTGTTACTTTTGTGAACGTCAAAGGCTCGTTGTAATACCCATTGTTTGCGATTGCAGCATAAGCCGCACACATCTGTAACGGTGTAATGCCGGTAGTACCGAGCGCGAGACCGGGTCCGTCTTTATTAATCTGCGATTCACGGATACCGAACCGTTTCAGATATTCTACCGACGTATCCACTCCGACATTCCTTGAAAACAGCAACCGTGCAGCGGCAACATTCAGGGATTGACGCAACGCAGTGCGGACAGAAACCGTGCCGTAGTATCTGGAATTGGACAGACCGCCGCTGGGATAGCCTTTCTCTCCTCCCCATCCGTCAATTTCGCCGTCGGCATTGATAACGACAGAGGCAGGCGAAATACCGTTATCGAGCGCAGCACCGTAAATACTTAACGGCTTGATGGAAGATCCGACTTCTACATAGCTCTGCGTTGCACGGTTCAAGCCGCGACGAATGATAGGTTCGGTTCGTCCGCCGACAATTGCGCGGATTTCACCGGTCTTTTGATCGATGACTACGGCGGCAGCCTGCGGCTCAATTGTCTCGATTGTTATGCTGTCGGATAGCGTCTCCGTGATCACATTTTGACTCATATCCGCAAGATTCGGATAGGATTCCCAATTTGTTATGGTGCTTTGCACCGTTTCCTGCACAAACGGATCAAGCGTTGTATAAATGCGATATCCGCCGGTCCGAATCTTGTTTTCGTATGCGACGCGATTTTGCGAAGTGTTCGGAACGCCGTCTTTCAAAAGCCAATGTGTAATCACATCGTCCATGCAATATTCCACAAAGTACGCATAGTCGTACATCTTGGAATTTTCGGAAACTTCAACGATGGAAACCTGTTCATCCATCGCGGAAAGATACTGTTCTCGAGTGATTTTTCCGTTTTCATACATGCGGGACAAAACGGTATCGGTTCGCGCGACAGTATACTTTTCGTATGCGTCCTCGTCGCGGCCGTATCGTTCCCAATAGTAATTCAAACGCGGATTGTAGCGATATGGATTTTGCGTTAAGCCGGCGATCATCGCACATTCGCGGATAGATAACTCGTTGAGTTCCTTTCCGAAGAAGTCTTTTGCGGCTGTTTTAACGCCGTAGTTTGATCCGCCGAGATAAATATCATTCAGATACGCTTCTAAAATCGCATCTTTTTCCATTACTTTCTCACATTGCAATGCAAGAAACGCTTCTTGTACTTTTCTTTTATAAGTGCGCTCCGCTCCGAGCACTTTGTTTTTGATCAACTGTTGCGTGATCGTACTGCCGCCCGATGAATTGGAATTGCCGAGGATTTCCAGTGCGGCAGAAAACAGACGCTTGAAATCAACTCCGCTGTGTTTATAAAAACGAACGTCTTCCACGGAGATAAACGCGTTGCGCAGCATCTCGGGAATATTTTCTAAGTCCACCCAGTCGCGATACTCAATCGACGATACAGGCATGATTTCATTGCCGTTTACGTCCAACAGATAGGATGTTCGGTCGCTTTTTGTTAACTGGGCGACGTCAAAAACCGGAGTTGTATCGATGTATACCTTAAAAACGCCA
>CALFIV010000043.1 GCA_937877295.1 uncultured Clostridia bacterium | reverse complement strand
AATGATGGGCAGCGAGCTGCATCTGCACGTGTTCACCGAGGACGGCACCCGTTGGATCGTGCGCGTTCCGACCATCGACCTCACGAACGAACAGCGCAAGAACATGGTAAACGGCGCAGAGCTGTACATCACCTTCGAAGGCAAGGTCATGCACTTCTTCGATCCGGAGACGGAACAGAACCTGATCTACGAATAAGGCTGTCGAATAACGGCATCCGATCATTTGCGGCGAAAAGCGCTGCAATCAAGAGGCGGACGGGAAAACCGTCCGCTTTTTTGCGTTCCGCCCTTGTGCCGCTCACGGTTTCATGGTAGAATGAACTATCAATGACGGGGGTATCAACGATGCAGAAAATCTCGAACGGGTGGGAGTTTATCCCGTATTGGACGGAAGGCTTTCAAAACGGCGAAGGCGCAGGCGAACCGGTGCGTTTGCCGCACAATCCGCGCTTTATTCCGCAGCACTATGCGGGGCCGGAGGACTATGAAGGCGTCTACGGCTATCGCAAAACGCTCGCGCTGGACGAAACGGTCCGCGGCAAGCGCATCTTTGTGCAGTTTGACGGTGCGGCGCATATCGCATCGGTCTATTGCAACGGCAGGCTGATCGCGACGCACAACACCGGCTATACCGCGTTCCGTGTCGAGATCACCGACGACGTGCGGCTGGACGGCAGCGATCTGATCGCCGTCCGGCTGGATTCCACCGAGAATCCGTCCGTTCCGCCGTTCGGCTATGTCATCGACTACCTGACCTACGGCGGTCTCTACCGTGACGTCTGGCTTGACGTACGCAGCCGTACGGCGATCGCCAATGTCTTTGTGCATACGCCCGATCTGCATACCGCAGCGGTGCAATACGCCATATCCGGACCGGACGCCGCGTTCGTCGAAAGCCGGATCATAGACGCAAACCGCATCTGCATAGCAAGGAGCATCGGCTCGATGGACAGCGCAACCCCGGCATGTGAGGATCTGCTGATGTGGCACGACAGCGTGCATGCCGATGCCGCCGAACCGTGGACCTGCGAAACGCCGAACCTCTATACCCTCGAAACCACACTCTACGATGAGAACATGCAGCCGCTTGACGTGCAAACGACGCGATTCGGCTTCCGCACGGCGGTGTTCAAAGCCGACGGGTTCTATCTCAACGGCGTGCGCACGTTTATGCGCGGGCTTGACCGCCATCAGGCGTATCCGTATCTCGGCTATGCCGCGCCCAAAAGTCTGCAGGCGGAGGACGCGCGCATTCTCAAGGAGGAGCTCTGCGTGAACAGCGTACGCACCTCGCACTATCCGCAAAGCCAGTACTTCATCGACGCCTGCGACGAGCTGGGTCTGCTGGTCTTCACCGAGATCCCGGGCTGGCAGCACGTCGGGGACGAGGCGTGGCAGGCGCAAGCGCTTGACAACGTGCGGGAAATGGTGCTGCAATACCGCAACCATCCGTCGATCGTGCTGTGGGGCGTGCGCATCAATGAAAGCCGCGACAACGATCCTCTGTATCAAAAGACCAATGAGCTGGCGCATTTTCTCGATCCGTCGCGCCAGACGTCCGGCGTGCGGTATCTCCAAAAGAGCAGCTTTCTGGAGGACGTCTACGCCTATAACGATTTCAAGCCGTTCGATGAAACCGCACCGATCCGCAAAAAAGACGAGGTCGTTCCGGATCTTTCCCGCGGCTATCTGATCTCCGAGCATTCGGGACATATGTTCCCCACGAAGGCCTACGATCCGTGGAGCAAGCGGCAGATGCATGCGCTGCGCCACGCGCGTACGCTCGATGCGGCAGCGGCTTCCGGCGAACATGCGGGCTGCTTCGGCTGGTGCATGTTCGACTATGCAACGCACAAGGATTTCGGCTCGGGCGACCGCATCTGCTACCACGGCGTCATGGATGCCTTCCGCAACCCGAAGTTTGCGGCGGCGGCATACGCCAGTCAGGGCGATGCAAAACCGGTGCTCGAGATCGGTACGCCGATGTGCATCGGCGACTATCCGGCGGGCGAGATCGGCACGATCTACGCGTTCTCCAATGCCGAAAAGGTCGCGCTGTACAAAAACGACAAGCTCGTCAAGATCTTTCGTCCGCTCGATTGGAAGGGCTTGCAGCATCCGCCGTTTTTGATCGACGATCTCATCGGGCAGCTCTTGATCAGCGAGGAAGGCTTTTCCGGCAAAAAGGCGGAGCTTCTGCACGATTCGCTGCAGTCCGCAGCGCGTCACGGCGTCGACAAAATGCCTCTCATGGATAAGCTGCGCATGTTCTATGCGATGAAGAAGTATCATCTGACCTATGCCGATGGCGAGGAGCTCTACGGCAAGTATGTCGGCAATTGGGGCGGCACGGCCACAGGCTGGCGCTTCGACGCCATGAACGGCGACGAGGTCGTTGCGTCCGTCACCTGCTGCCCGTCGAAAAAGCTGCATCTGGAGGTGCGCGTCAGCAGCACTGCGCTCAAGGAAGGCGACGGCTACGACGCGGCGGCGGTGCGCGTCCGCATCCTCGACGAAAACAACAACCTTGCATCGTATGCGCAGCTGCCGGTCCGGTTTGCGGTTTCGGGGGAGATCGCGCTTGCAGGACCGGAGGTTTCCACCGCCGAGGGCGGCATGACCGGCGCGTACGTGCTGACCAAGGGCAGCGAAGGCGAAGGCGCACTGACGGTTTCTACGGAGCAGACCGCTCCGGTCACCATATCTTTTACGATCACGGAGGAGGAGTAACACATGGAACGCACGATGGAGTACACGATCATGACGGAAAGCGGCGCTATGATCACCGGACAAGCCTCGGCAAACGGCTGCGTCCGCGTTGTGGAATCGCTGAAAAACGCAAAGCTTCGTTCGGTCAAGGCGACGGTAAAGCTTTCGATCTCGGACACGACGAAGATCTTTCATAACGGCTACCAGAACTGGACCTACAGCCCCGAGTACGACAAGACCGGCCGTACGAGAGGCCTCAAGCATTTGCCGAGCTTTTTGCGCGGTGCGTTTCAGATCAACTGCTACGGTGACTATCACTTCGTTGACTATCCCTACAAGAAGGGCATTACGCACGGCGAATCGTGGTGCTACTTCCGCGACGGCGATCACTGGCTGCTGTTCGGCTCGCTCGATGAAAAGCCGGGCTATACGCTGTTTCAGTACGACGCCAATGCAGGCGTTCTGACCATTGAGCGCGACTGTGCGGGCGTGCGCGTCAACGGCGACTTCCATGCGTTTGATCTCTACATCGGAGAGGGCACGGAAGCCGAGGTCTTCGACGGCTGGTTTGACGCGATGGGGAAGAAGCCCTTGCGCACCGAGCCGATGGTCGGCTATTCAAGCTGGTACAACCGCTATCAGGACATCAACGACAGCACGATCACCGACGATCTCATCGGCGCAAAGACGCTGCTGAAGCCCGGCGACCTCTTCCAGATTGACGACGGTTGGGAACCGTTTGTCGGCGACTGGCTGACCACCGATCCCAAGAAGTTCCCGAACGGGCTGAAGGCTTCGGCCGATGCGATTCACGAAGCGGGATTCCTGGCGGGCCTGTGGCTTGCGCCGTTTGTTGCGCAGAAGGGCAGCAAGCT
>CALFIV010000042.1 GCA_937877295.1 uncultured Clostridia bacterium | reverse complement strand
CGACGGTCTGCGAGCATGTCGTGACCGTCACCACGCCGGGCGACTGCGTGGACGTACTCGTCACCGATTACGGCATCGCGGTGAACCCGCTGCGGCCGGACCTGATCGAGTGCCTCGACAATGCCGGCATCCAGCATGTTTCGATCGAATCGCTCAAGGAAAAGGCGTACAGCCTCGTCGGCAGACCCGATGCGCTGCAGTGGGAAGACAAGGTCGTCGCCGTGCTCGAAGCACGCGACGGCACGATCCTTGACGTCGTTCGCAAGATCAAGCCGTTCACGCTTGACTGATACAACAATGCTGATCCCGGAAAGCGAGGAGCTCTCCGGGATCGTTTCATTCCAAAATGAAAAATGTGCTTGAAGGGGGTAAGTATGAGCAACTTTTTAACAACCGTCTGGGGGTTCATGCAAAGCGACGTGTTCGTCGGCATTCTGGGCCTGCTGACGATCGCCGCGATCGTGGTTGTGCTGTTCAAGAGCAAGATGCAGCCGGCGATCGCGTTCATCGTCTTCCCGACGATTCTGGCAGGCATTCTGGTGCTGCTCGGCCGCTACTCGTTCGACGACGTAGCGACCATGATCAAGTCCGGTTTCAGTAGTACCGGACCGACCGCCGCGCTGTTCGTGTTCTCGGTGCTGTATTTCGGCATCATGACCGACGCCGGCATGTTTGACGTCATCATCGGAAAGCTCATGAAGCTCGTCGGCGACAACGTCATCGGCGTCTGCGTCGTCACGGCGATCATCGCTTTGGTCGGTCATCTCGACGGCGGCGGCGCGTCCACGTTCTGCATCGTCATCCCCGCCATGCTGCCGGTGTATAAGCGCATGCACATGCGTCCGACGACGCTGCTGCGCATCGCAGTGCTTGCAATGGGCGTTCTGAACCTGATGCCGTGGGCAGGTCCGACCATGCGTGCGGCGTCCGTTCTCGGCATGGAAGCGGGCGCGCTGTGGAAGACGATCCTGCCGATCCAGATCTTCGGCATCGTTCTCGCGCTGGCGCATGCGGTCCTGTCCGGCTTCCTCGAAAAGCGTCGCGGGGCGGGTCTGCACGGCAAGCTGGCCGAACAGGAAGGCGAGGTCGACCTCAAGGAAGCGCTGCATGAGACGAAAGAAAACGAGCTTGCGCGTCCGAAGCTGTTCGTCGTCAACATCCTGCTCACGATTGCCATCATCGCGATGCTCATCTGGGACGTGTTCCCGAGCTATGTGCCATTCATGATCGGCTGCGCGCTCGCGCTTTTCATCAACTACGGCTTCTCCGCCAAGATGCACAAGAAGATCATCAATCTGCATGCAGGTCCGGCGCTGATGATGTGCTCCACGCTGATGGGCGCGGCGATCCTGATGGGCGTTCTGACCACGAGCATCGGCGCAGACGGCAAGGCGATCTCCGCCAAGGTCATGGAGCTGCCCGCCGACGCGATCCCGTCCGTGGTCCGCTGCCTTGCGAACATCATTTCCTCGATCCTGCCCGCCGCACTGGGTCAGCATCTGCCGCTCATCATCGGCGTCCTGTCCGTGCCGCTGGCGCTCGCGTTTGATACCGACAGCTACTTCTACGGCATGCTGCCGGTCATGATCGGCATCGGTCAGGCGTTCGGCGTCAATGCGCTGCCGATCGCGGTCGCGATGGTCGTCTGCCGCAACTGCGCGACGTTTATCAGCCCGATGGTTCCCGCAACGCTTCTGGGCACCGGTCTTGCCGAGGTCGAGATCAAGGACCACATCAAGGCAAGCTTCCTCTATGTGTGGGGATTCTCGATCCTGTGCATGATCTTTGCCGCCATCTTCGGCATTATGCCGCTGTAATGCGGTCGACGTATCACAACGCCGGACCATATCCGGCCATCCAAACAGAAAAAAGCGCTCCCGAGCGGAGCGCTTTTGTGTTGGTTCTTCTTCGAAGATTCTTCATCGCGTTGCGATTCGGTATGACAAACGGCTTGTCATCCTGGACGAGGGGAAGAAGCGCCGGGCAAACCTGTTGCGTTGAAAGCGTCAGCGCAGCGCTTCGTCGATGGCTTTGGCCGCGACCTTGCCCGCGCCCATGGCCGAAATGACCGTCGCCGCGCCGGTGACCGCGTCGCCGCCGGCATAGACGTGCTCGCGCGAGGTCAGACCGTCCTCGCTGACAATGATGCCTCCGTGTGAATTGACTTCAAGGCCTTTGGTTGTGTTCTTGATCAGCGGATTCGGACTTGTGCCGATCGCCATGATCACCGTGTCGACGTCAAGCGTGAATTCGCTTCCGGGGATCGGAACCGGGCGTCTTCTGCCCTTCGCGTCCGGCTCGCCGAGCTCCATACGGATGCAGCGCATGCCGGTGACAAAGCCGTTTTTCGGATCGCGCGGATTTTCCGGATTGTTGTAGCCCAAGATTTCGACCGGATTATTGAGGAGACGGAAGTCGATGCCCTCCTCCATCGCATGCTCGACCTCTTCCTTACGCGCGGGCAGCTCCTCCATCGAGCGGCGGTAGACGATGTATACATGCTCCGCGCCGAGTCGAAGCGCCGTTCTTGCCGCGTCCATCGCTACGTTGCCGCCGCCGACCACCGCAACCTTGCCGCCTTTCATGATCGGCGTGACCGGATTCTCGCGGTACGCTTTCATAAGATTGCTGCGCGTTAAAAACTCGTTTGCGGAGTACACGCCCTTCAGGGATTCGCCCGGGATGTTCATAAAGTTCGGAAGCCCTGCGCCCGAGCCGATGAATACGGCTTCATACCCCATGTCAAAGAGCTCGTCGACGGTTAAGGTCTTGCCGATGACGACATTGGTCTGTACGTCCACGCCGAGCGCTTTGAGGGTTTCGACCTCTTTGGCGACGATGGATTTGGGCAGACGGAATTCCGGAATGCCGTAGACCAGTACGCCGCCTGCGGTGTGCAGCGCTTCGAAGACCGTGACCTGATAGCCCTTCTTAGCAAGATCGCCTGCGCAGGTGAGTCCGGAAGGGCCGGAACCCACGATTGCGACCTTATGCCCGTTGGATTCCGGTGCAACAGGCGTTTCTTTGGCGTTTACGTTATGCCAATCCGCAACGAAGCGTTCCAATCTTCCGATGCCGACCGGCTCAAACTTAATACCCATCGTACACTTGCTTTCGCACTGTGTTTCCTGCGGGCAAACTCTGCCGCAGACGGCGGGCAACGACGACGTTTCGGCGATCACCTGATACGCGCCCTCGAAATCCTGTTCTTTGATCTTCGTGATGAAGTCGGGGATATTGACGTTGACGGGGCAGCCCGCAACGCAGGGGCGGTTCTTACAGTTTAAGCAGCGCTTGGCTTCCTCCAATGCGATCTCCATGGGATAGCCCAATGCAACCTCGCTGAAATTGTGTGCGCGGACTTCGGGCGCTTGGGTCGGCATTTCATGTTTTTTCGGATTCAGTGCCATGTCAGTTCGCTCCTTTCAGCAGATTGCAGGTTTCTTCGTACGCGTGGCGCTCGAAATCGAAGTACATGCGCCCGCGGCTCATGGCCTCGTCGAAATCGACCTCGTAGCCGTTGAAGTCCGGTCCGTCGACGCACGCGAACTTCGTGACGCGCTTGCCGTCCTGTACAAGCGTGAGGCGGCAGCCGCCGCACATGCCCGTGCCGTCGATCATGATCGGGTTCATCGAAACCGTAACCGGAACGCCGAACGGCTTTGCGGTGAGCGTGACGAACTTCATCATGATCAAAGGCCCGATCGTGATGATCATATCGAACGTCTCGCCCGCTTCGAGCATCTCTTTGAGCGGAACGGTGACGTTGCCGTGGCGCGCATAGCTTCCGTCGTCGGTCATGACGATGAGCCGATCCGAGCACGCCTTGAATTCGTCTTCCAGAATCAGCAGGTCCTTATTGCGGAACCCGATGATGCTCGTTACCTCGCTGCCGAGATCATGGAACGCCTGCGCCACGGGCATGGCGATCGCGCAGCCCACACCGCCGCCGACGATGCAGACCTTTTTGATCCCGTCCGTGTGCGTCGGAATGCCCAAAGGACCGACAAAGTCCTGAATATATTCGCCCTCGTTTTTATGGTTCAAGAGCTCCGTCGTCGCGCCGACGATCTGAAAGATGATCTTGACCGTGCCGCGTTCTTTGTCTGTGCCTGCGACGGTCAGCGGAATGCGCTCGCCCTCTTCGTTGACGCGCAGGATGATAAACTGCCCCGGCAGCGCTTTGTTCGCCACCAGCGGCGCTTCGATCTCCATCTGCGTCACGGTCGGGTTCAGGTTCTTTTTGCTGATGATCCTGTACATAGAAAAACTCCTTATCCTTGGAATCTTTTCGGAAGAAAAATGTTTTATATCGGCGGGTTCCGAAACAATTTTCGGATCACCAGCAGGTAGCAAAGCAGCAGCATGCTTCCTGATGCCACCCAGCCGACCGGGAACGACAGGCTCACGATCTGCGGCGTGTTGATCAGCTTTGTGATCAGCATCAGGTAGATCTGGCGTACAACGACCAGCCCCGTGATCATCAGCATGGTCGCCGTCCCCGCCCGTTTCAGACTTCTGAGTGCGGCAGAAAGCAGCGAATGCGGCACATGCAGGATTAGGAGCGGAACAACCGTAACAAGGTAAATCTCCGCGTAGACGAGCATCTGCTCGTCATGCCCGAACAGCATTGCGATCGGACGACGGAACAGCACGATCAGCAGTGACAGAGACACCGTGAGAATGACGCTCTCCAAAAGCCCGATCCGCACGCCGCGCCACACGCGATCATAGCGTCCCGCGCCGAGGTTCTGACTGACAAATGTCGTGACCGAGGATCCGATGCTCTGCAGTCCGAGGATGACAAACCGGCTGACCTTGGTGTAGACAACCCATCCCGCAAGGCTTGCATCGCCGAACGGAGTGATATAGGACAGCACGAGTACGTTCGACAGCGAGGTCAGCATCTTCTGGATGCCGATCGGTACGCCGACCGCGAGCACCTGTCCGACGATCGCGAAGCTGAATTTCGTGCCGCGCAGCCGGAAGCGGTAATCCGCCTTGTTCAGATTGAGGATCACAAAGCACATCAGCGCGGCGATCGCCTGTGAAAAGGCGGTCGCAATCGCAACGCCCGCAACACCTTTTTTGAGCCGAATGACAAACAGCAGATCCAGAATGACATTCAGAACCGCCGACAGCACCAGCGCGATCAGCGGCAGCCGGACGTTTCCGACCGCACGCAGAATCCCTGTCACGATGTTGTAGAGGATGACGCCCAAAAGCCCTGCGAAGTAGATACGCACGTACGTCACCGCGTACGGCATGACGGTGTCCGACAGATCCAGCAGCGACAGCACCGGTTTTGTGATCAGGATGCCGACGACGCTCAAAAGGACGCCGAGCGCAACCGACAGCAGTACGATCGTATGCACCGCCTGTGTGAGCTTTTCGCGATCCTTTGCACCGTAGAATCGGGCGGTGACAACCGTGCAGCCGATGGAGACGCCGTTGAAAAATCCGATCAGGACGTTGATGACATTGCCGGTACCGCCGACCGCCGCCATCTCCGTGGCGCTTGCGAAATTGCCGAGGATCAGCGTATCGACCGTACTGTACAATTGTTGAAACAGTTCTCCGAGCAAGATCGGGAGCGAAAAAGCAACCAGCTTCCGCCAGATCGACCCGGAGGTCATATCGATATTCTTCATGCCGCAGCGATGCTGCCGAAACAACATTCTCCTCCGTCGTCTGACCGATCAGTCTTCGTAATATGCCTTGCTGTCTTCCTGATACACTGTGGTGTGCAGCTTTTCCATCAGCTCCGTAAACTTTTTGTTGTGGCTCTCCGCGTCAATGTTGCCCATCGTATGGTAGCACTTGAGCCGTTCGAGCTCGTCCTCATATTTTTTCTGCGCGGCCGCAATGATCTTCGGCGCGTCCGCCGCATGGATGACAACGACGCCGTCCGCGTCGCCGACGAGGATATCGCCCGGGAACACGACCTGCCCGCCGCAGGACACGGGGATATTGATCTCGCCCGGACCGTTCTTGTACGGTCCCTGCGGCGTAATGCCCGCTGCGTACACCGGAATTGGCAGCGTCTGCAGCGAATCGCTGTCGCGGATTGCGCCGTCGACCACGATGCCCGCGATGCCGCGGTTGTGCGCATAGTTGAACATCATTTCGCCCATGAGTGATCTCGTCAGACAGCCGTTGCCGTCGATGACCAGCACGTCACCCTCCTCGGCAAGATCCAGCGCCGCGTGGATGAAGGCGTTGTCACCATCGGGAATCTTGACGGTGATTGCCGTGCCGAGCATGCGAATGTCCGTTCTGCCGATGCGGTTGATCGTATGGCGCATGCAGTAGAGTCGGTTCATCATGTCGCCGATGTTGCTCGACGGAATGTTGCGAAACTGTTCCACCAACGCTTTATCCGGTCTGCGGATCGTTTTGTATACGCGATTGCCTACATCCATATTCATGTTTATAAACTCTCCGTTTCAAAATTAATAATGATGCTCTTGACTTGACAGGGCGCGTGAAGGACCTGCTTGGTACTGTGCGCGTCCCCCGGAACGATCCATGCGAACATGCCCTGCTTGAGCGCATAGTCCGTTCCTTCTCCCTCGTAATGGATCACATCTTTTTCCGTGAGATGCTCCGTCTGTACAAGCGTCTTTGTGTCGGCGACAGTCATACACTCTTCGCCCTCGAGCACGACTGTGAGATCGGCATGGCGCAGATGCGAGGCGAACCGTCTGCCGGTCTTGGTCTCATACGAGAGCACCTTTGCGTGTTCGACGTCGCCGATGCGGATGATTCCGGGCTCGAGCGCCGCCGTATCCATCGCGGCGATCGCATCCAGCGTACGCAGCACGCGCTGCGGAAGCTCCGGATGCTTTGCTCTGTTTTCCATCGTATCGATGATCATGCTTCTTCGCTTCCTTTGCACAGATGGCAGGCGACAAAGTGTCCTGCTTTGACCTCCGTAAGCTGCGATTCCTGCGTGCGGCACTGCTCGCTCGCATAGCGGCACCGGGTGCAAAACCGGCAGCCTTTCGGAGGATGGATCGGCGAAGGAACGTCGCCCTCCAGCACGATCCGCTCGCGTCTCTGATTCGGATCCGGAACGGGCACCGCTGAAATCAGCGCCTGTGTGTACGGATGCAGCGGGTTGGCAAACAGCTCGGCGCTGTCCGCCTGCTCGATGATGCGTCCGAGATACATGACGGCGATGCGGTCGGAGATATGCTTGACCGCCGGAAGCCCGTGGGAAATGAACAGATAGGACAGCGAAAGCTCCTTTTTGAGGTCCGAAAGCAGGTTCAGAACCTGCGACTGGATCGACACATCCAGCGCTGAGACCGGTTCGTCGCACACGATGAACTTCGGATTCAGCGCAAGCGCTCTGGCGATGCAGGCGCGCTGCAGCTGTCCGCCGGAGAACTCATGCGGATAGCGCTCGGCAAACCACGAAGGCAGACCAACCATGTCCAGAAGCTCGTAGACGCGCTTGGAAAGCGCATCGCGCTCCATCCTATGATGGATCTTGATGATGTCCGCGATCGAATCGTAGATGGTCATGCGCGGATTGAGCGAGGAGTTGGGATCCTGAAATACCATCTGCATGTTGGCGCGGATCTCTCGCAGCTCGCGTTTTTTCAATCCGACGAGGTTCTTTCCCTCGAAGAATACGTCGCCCGCCGTCGGCTGATAGAGCTGCAGGATCGTTTTGCCCACGGTCGTCTTGCCGCAGCCGGACTCGCCGACCAGACTGAACGTTTCGCCGTAGTTAACGAAAAAGCTGATGTCGTCGACGGCATAGAGTGTGCCGCCGTTCTTGGAAAACAGCGCGCTGTTTTTGACGGGAAAATACTTTTTGAGATGCTCGACTCGAAGAAGCGGTTCGCCCTGTTTTTGTTCAATGCTCATTTCTGCTCCTCCTTATCATACCCTTGCGCGCAGCAGCACGCCGTGAAATGTCCGGGCTCGACTTCCCGAAGCTCCGGAATCTGTTCGAGGCAGCGCTCGCACGCCATGTCGCATCTCGGATGGAAGCGGCAGCCGTCAGGCAGGTTGGTGATGCTCGGTACGACGCCGGGGATCACGCTCAGGCGATCCACTTCCTTTTCGATCCGCGGAATTGAGGACAGAAGCCCCTTGGTGTACTGGTGCTGCGGATTATGGAAGATCTGTTCCGCCGTGCCGCGCTCAATGACCCTGCCGCAGTACATGACGATCACGCGGTCGCACATTTCCGCTACCACGCCGAGGTCGTGGGTGATGAGCAGGATCGACGTGCCGCTGTTGGCTTTGATCTCGCGCAGAAGCTCCAGGATCTGCGCCTGGATCGTCATGTCCAGCGCCGTGGTAATCTCGTCAGCAATGATCAACTTCGAATGGCAACACAGCGCCATCGCAATAATGACCCTCTGCCGCATGCCGCCGGAGAGCTGATGCGGATAGTTCTTGATACGCGCCTCCGGCTGCGGGATGCCGACCTTGCACAGCGCTTCGACCGCAATGCGGTTCGCTTCGGCGTTGGACTTGACGTTCTGATGCTTCTTGATCGCCTCACGCAGCTGGAATCCGACCGTGAACACCGGATCCAGCGACGTCATCGGATCCTGAAAGATCATGCTGATGTCGCCGCCGCGGATCTTCTGCAGCTCCGTTTTGGAAAGCTTCAGAAGGTCCTTGCCCTCAAAGACGACCTCGCCTCCCATCACCTTGCCGGTGTGCAGCCCGAGGATGGAAAGCGCCGTTACGCTCTTGCCCGATCCGGATTCGCCGACGATCCCGACCGTTTCTCCTTTGCCGACGGAAAAGCTGATCCCATCAACCGCCTTTGCAACGCCGCCGTCGGTGAAAAAGTGCGTTTTCAAATCTCGTACTTCCAATAACGTTTCCATGGTATCACCTTACTCCATCTTGAGTTTTTGTTTGATTCCGTCGCCGAGGAAGTTGATCCCCAGAACGAACACGGCGATGCAGAGCGCGGGCACTGCAGAGATCCACCATTTATCGGGGAAGTAATCGCGGCCGTCGCTGACCATGCGACCCCAGGAAGGATACGGACGTGCGACGCCGACGCCCAGATAACTCAGCGAAGCCTCTGTGATGATGATCGTGGAAATGAGCAGCGTGGTCAGAACAATGACCTCGCTGATGACGTTCGGCATGATGTAGCGGAAGATGACATGCGCATCGGACGCGCCGGCGCAGTACGCCGCCGTGACGTAGTCCATCTTTTTTTCAACCATCGTCCGCGCGCGGACCGTGCGGAAGATGCTGACCCATTCGACGACCGCAAGCAGGATCGCCATCAGGATGACGCTCGAGCCAAACACTGACAGGCACACGATGATGATGACCGTCGTCGGCATGGAGTTTCGGATATCCGCGATGATGTTGAATGTGTCATCCACCACACCGCCGTAATAGCCGCTCAAAAGACCCGCCACCATACCGATCGCCGCCGTTCCGACCAACGACATGATCGCGATCGACAGAGAGATCTGCCCGCCCGCCATGACGCGGCTCAGAATATCGCGTCCGAGCTGGTCTGCGCCGAACGGATGCTTGAGACTTGGCGCAGCGAGTCGGCTCATCAGGTTCGTTTCATTCGGATCGTACGGCGTCCAGAACAGTGATACGAGCACCATCAGCGCGACAATGCCGACCATGATGATGCCGATCAGCAGCTTCTTGGAACCGCGCCGCTTGATCCATGCAATCTTTTTCTGTTGCGTTTGCTTCTTATCTTTTTCCATAATGGTCACCTCGTCGCCGCTGTCAGCGTCTGCTGACGCGCGGATCGAGCACGCCGTACAGGATGTCTACAATCAGGTTCATCACAACGAACACGAACGCCACATATGGTACGAGAAACTGCACCGTCGCATAGTCGCGCACCTGTACGGAAGTAATCAAAAGCTGTCCGATGCCGGGCCAGCGGAACAATCCTTCCACAACCACCGAGCCGCCGAGCAGGTTGCCGATGCGCAGACCGATCAGCGTGACGAGCGGGATCGCGGCGTTGCGGAGCGCATGCACAAACAGAACCATCGTTTCCGAAACGCCCTTGGCGCGGACTGCGCGAATGAAGCCGCTGGACATGACCCGGAGGATCTCGGCACGCGTCATACGCGTCATGGTGATGCAGAAATGCATCGACAGCGTCATCGCCGGAAGCAGCAGCGAGGCGAATCCGCCCGATCCGCCTGACGGCAGCCAGTGCAGGGACAACGCAAAGATCGCGATCAGCACAATGCCGATGAAGAAGACCGGGAACGAGTTGATGATAAAGCCGAGTGTCGTGATGATCGTATCGAACCAGGACCCCGGCTTGAGCGCGGACAATGTTCCGAGGATCGCGCCGAACACGACGCTGATGACGATCGACGCGATCGCGAGCAGGATCGTATTCGGCATCCTGGCGAATACGAGCTCGGTGACGGTGTAAATCGGTTTGCCGTTGTTCGTATACTGGAAGGACATGCCCGCGTTGCCGGAGAGCAGGGATTTGACGTAATCAAAGAACTGCTGGATATACGGTTTATCCAACCCCCACAGTTTCTCGATCTCTGCAATGTCCTCTGCCGACGCGCCTTCTCCCGCCAGCATGACTGCCGGATTGGACGGCGCGACACGCAGCAGGAAGAAAATCAGGATGACGACCAGCACAACGGTCAGAACGCCTCTCAATAATCGTTTCAGAATATAGGACCACATAATCATTCTCCCTATATCGTGTTTGGGATCAAAAAGGGCAGCTCCGGCGGAGCGTCAGAACTGCCCAGATCGTTATTTTGCTTTCTTCAGTCACCAGTTGCAGTCCTTGACCCAGATCAAGCTCTCCTGCGTTGCCTGGAAGCCGTTCAGGCCGTCAGAAACAGCGTTCAGAAGATGTGAGTCGACACACCAGATGTTCGGCGTCATGCTCCATGCGTACTCCATGATCTGCGTGAGGTATTCGCCGCGCTTTTCCGCAGTGATGTCATCCTCGTAGCACTTGTTGAGCAGCTCGTCCGCGTACTCCCAGCTCCAGTTGCCGTTCGTACCCATTGCCTGCACGTAGTAGTACTCGGTGTCACCGGTGTACGTGCCGGAGGAGAAGTTCAACGCCAAGTCGTAGTTGCCGGTCTTTTTGTATTCGCTCCAGGACGCGCTGTCGATCTGCTCGACACGGATGTTGAAGCCCGCTTCAACGAGCTGCGAAATGATCGTCTCGGAGATCTCAAGGTCACGCGCAAACTGTGCGTTGGAATAGTACATCAGAATCTCTTCGCCGTTATAGCCGCAGTCCTTTGCAAGCTGTCTTGCCTTTTCCACATCGCGTTCCGGGAAGCTGCCGCCATTATAGCCGTAGCGGATCGTTGCAACGTTCGGGTTGCAGCCGGTCGAGGTAACGACATAGTTGTTGCAGAGCATCGTCTCGATGCCTTTGTAGTCGATCGCATAGGTCATTGCCTTGCGGAAGTCTGGGTTCTGAATGAATTCGTTATCGCTCAGATTGCTGAAGTAAATGTAGCTGATTGCGTTGCTCGGATCCTCCTGCAGATACATGCCTTCCACCTTGCCGGCTTTCAATGCATCCGCGTCGTCATAGGACACGTTCTGCACGATGTCGTACTCGCCGTTCTTCATCGCTGCGCTTCTGGCACTCTCATCGGCGACGACGTCGAAGATCAGCGTCTTGACGCCTTTGCACTCGCCCCAGTAATCATCGCGCTTCGTGAGCGTGACGCTGACGCCGACGTCCCAGTTCTCCAGCTTGTACGGGCCGGTGCCGACGGGATGGTTCTGGAAGTTTTCATCCTCGCCTGCACCAAGCGGATACATCGAGATGAACGTCATCTGCGACGGGATCGTGAAATTGGGCTTTGCGGTGCGGACCAGAACGGAATACTCGCTCTCAACCTCCGCGCTGCACGGCCACGAGGGTTTGCCCCACTTGGTGTAATACTTGAATCTCGGTTCCTTCGTACCGATCCAGTTGACCGTGTACGCAACGGTCTCCGCGTTGAACTTGCTGCCGTCAGAGAACGTAACGTCGTCACGCAGATTGAAACGAACCGTGCAGGGATCGATCTGCTCCCACGAGGTTGCAAGCTGCGGAACGAGGTTGCCGTCCTTGTCGGTCTTCTCGGTGGTGTAGTAGAGGATGCCGTTGTAGACGAAGTCGTGGTTCCTCACCTCTTCGGCGAACATGTTGCAGAAGTCGTTCACGTTGGAGAGGCCGAAGATCTGCTTGATCTTGTACGACGAGATGCCGCTGATCTGGTAGGTGTAGATATAGTCGCGGTCGGGCATTCCGCTGGTGAACGACTGTAGTTCACGCAGGATGGCCGCCGTGTCGTTGGCCGGCTCCAGCAGCAGGTCGTCGATGCCCTTGTCCCCGGCGTCGTTCTTCAGCACGTGGCCGTAGTAGATCTCCAGCTCGATGTTCTGGTTCCGCAGGCCCAGCATGTACTCCTTGTAGTTCTTTACGGCGTAGAAGAAGTTCTTCGGCCGTCGCTCCACGGGGTCGTCCTCCCGGAGGATCTTCGTGATGTCGTGCAGGTCGCTGTCCATCAGGAAGACGACGTTGCGCACCCGGCAGTCGCGGATGAGCTTGACGAGGTCCTCCGGAAGGCGGCCGTGGTAGCCGAGGTTCTGGATGCCGCTGATGGCCACCGAGAAGATGCCGTGCTTGCTGGCCTTCTCGGCCTTCTTCTCGCCCTCCTGGATG
>CALFIV010000041.1 GCA_937877295.1 uncultured Clostridia bacterium | reverse complement strand
CGTTTCAGCTTCTGACGCAGGTCGCCGGGCGCGCCGGACGCGACAATCTGCCAGGACGCGTCGTATTGCAGACCTATGAGCCGCAGCATCCGATCATCCGTTTTGCGAAGAATCAGGACTATGCAGGGTTCTTCCACTATGAGATCATGGAGCGCAAGAAGATGCTCTATCCCCCGTTCTCGCTGTTTCTGCGCATCGTATTCGCGGACCGCGATACCGCCGCTGCGGAGAATGCCTGCGTGAACTATGCCAAGCAATTGGAAACCGAGCTTTCTGCCCTACTCGGCGAGGAGGGCAAAAACGGCCTTCTGCTGCTTGTTGCCGCGGAAGCGCCGATTGCCCGAATCTCCGGTTTTTCCCGATACCAGATCGTCGTCAAGCTGCTTCGCACAAAACGTCTGAAAGCGGCTGTCGGGACGATCACCGCATTTCACGACCTTCACCGATCGGACTGCAGCGAAGTGCAGCTCGAGGTGAACCCGCAGGAGATGTTTTGATATGAAGAAAAAAGAACGTTACAAACCCTTGTTTATCCCTTCGCTGAAGGATTCATTCGGCGTATTTCTGCTCGGCGCAATCGAGGTCGTCCTCGGCATTGCGGCGCTCTATGCATCGTCGCTGGTGACAAGCTACGCGCTCGACTATGTTCTGCTCGGACAAACGCCCTCAATCCCGGCGTTTCTGTTCCGCTGGCTTCAGTCGCTCGGACCGCTTGGAAAAAGCTACTGGCTCTGCGGCCTTGCGTTTTTCCTGTTCACAGCGCTGAACGGGCTCTTTACGTTTTTGCGCCGCCGCAATGTCGCAAAGGGTGCGGAGCGCATGGCGAAAAAGATGCGCGATATGCTCTATCGCAAGCTGAACCGCGTCCCCTATGACTACCACAAGCACATTTCTACCGGCGATCTCGTGCAGCGCTGCACCTCCGACGTCGATACCGTGCGCGCGTTTGTCACCAACCAGCTGATGGAGATTGTGCGGATCGCGGTGATGTTCATCGTCGCAGCCGCGCTGATGTTTGCGATCCGCTGGCAGATGGCGCTGATCTCGATGGCGGTCATGCCGCTTCTGACGGTTTCGAGCTTTCTCTATTTCCGCTTCGTGCGCAAATTCTTTACCGAGGTTGATGAAGCCGAAGGCGCAATGTCAACCGCGATTCAGGAGAACCTGACCGGCGTACGCGTGGTGCGCGCGTTCGGGCAGGAGCGTGCCGAGTACGACAAGTTCACCGCGCTGAACGGTGATTTCCGGAAAAAGAACGAACGGCTCGTCCACCTGCTCGGCTTCTATTGGGGCAGCTCTGACGCGGTCGGATATCTCCAGATCGCGCTTTCGCTCGTCTGCGGCATTCTCTTCTATGTCAAAACGCGCGGTACGGCCGATCCGTTTACGCTCGGCGATATCTATCTGTTTCTGTCGCTGACCAGCCGTCTGACATGGCCGGTACGTCAACTCGGACGTGTACTCGCCGACATGGGCAAAGCAACCGTGTCGCTGGACCGTCTGAACGAGATCATGACCGCCGACGACGAAACCGAACCGGGGCTTGCGCGCACCGATTGCGATCTTCGGGGTGACATCGCGTTCTCGCACGTTTCGTTCGGATACGATGCGCCGAACGATGTGCTGGACGACATCAGCTTCACCGCGCATGCGGGGCAAACGGTGGCAATCCTCGGTAGCACCGGCAGCGGCAAAAGCTCGCTGGTGCAGCTTTTGCAGCGGCTCTACCCGGTCAACGCCGGCGAGATTACGATCAACGGCGTGCCCATCAACGACATCAGCCATGCGACGCTGCGCAAAAACATTGCGATCGTGCTGCAGGAACCGTTCCTGTATTCGCGCACAATCCGTGAGAACATCACGCTGACCGTGCCCGAAGCAACCGAGGAGGAATACCGCAACGCAGCGAGAGAAGCCGCAGTGCATGACGTCATTGAAAAGTTTGCGGACGGCTATGAAACGATTGTCGGCGAACGCGGCGTAACGCTCTCGGGCGGACAGCAGCAGCGCGTGGCGATCGCGCGGGCGCTGATGCAGAAAGCGCCGATCATGATCTTCGACGACTCGATGAGTGCTGTCGATACGGAGACCGATGCAAAGATCCGTACTGCATTGAAAAACCATCACGGCGACGGGATCTTGTTCATCATCTCGCACCGCATTACGACGCTGTGCGAGGCGGATCAGATCCTTGTGCTCGATCACGGCAAGCTCGTTCAGCACGGTACGCATGACGAGCTGATCAAAGAGGACGGCCTCTATCGACGCATCGCCGTCATTCAGGACTACCCCACGGAAGGAGGTGCAACCGCATGAGTTACGACAATGAGCAAGACTTTGATCAAAGCAGAAAAATGGACGGCAAGCTCTGGAAGCGGCTGTTCGGCTACGCGCTGCGCAATCGCGGCTTGTTTGTGCGCATTCTCATCTGCATGCTGATCGTTGCAGTCATCGATGCGCTCTACCCCGTGCTGACACGGTACGCAATCGACCGCTTTGTGCGGCCGGGCGATTCGCCGAGCACCGACGGCGTATGGCTGTTCTTCGCAGTCTACGCGGTGCTTGTCATCGTGCAGGGCGTCTTTACGACGCTGTTCATCAGCCGGTCCGGCGACATGGAGAATGCAATCGCCTACGCGATCCGGCAGGAGGCGTATCTTAAGCTGCAAATGCTGTCGTTCTCCTACTACGACAAGACCTCCGTGGGCTATCTGATGGCGCGCATGGTCAGCGATGTGGCGCGTCTGTCCGACATGATCGCATGGAGCATTACGGACTTTATGTGGGCGTTCTTCTACATCGTCTTCTGCTTCGGCGCGATGTTCTGGTTCAACTGGAAGCTTGCGCTGATCGTGGCGGCCGTACTGCCGCCGCTGGCAGTCGTCAGTCTGTACATTCAGCGTGAGATTCTGCGTGCGCAGCGCATTGCCCGAAAGCACAATTCCCGCATCACCGGCGCATTCAATGAGGGCATCATGGGCGCAATGACGACCAAGACGCTTGTGCGCGAGGAACAAAACGCAACGGAGTTCGAAGCGATCACGACCGACATGCAGAAGACGAGTATCCGCGCGTCCGTGCTGTCGGCAACGTTCTTCCCGCTGGTCATTTCGCTCGGCGCGATCGGTACGGCGCTTGCGCTGATCTTCGGCGGTGCGGGTGTGGAGGCCACGCTCGGCGGAAAGGAAACGTTCCTCGGCGTCATCACGGCCGGTACGCTCGTGTCGTTTATCAATTACGCGTCAAGTCTGTTCGATCCGATCCAGATGCTTGCGGGCATCTTTGCCGACATGCAGAGCGCACAGGCGAGCGCTGAACGTGTACTCGGGCTTTTGGACACCGAATCCGAGGTCAAAGATACGCAGGAAGCCGAAGCGAAGTACGGCACGACGATGAACCCGAAGCGTGCGAATTGGGAGCCGATCCGGGGCGAGATCGCCTTCGATCATGTGGATTTTTACTACAAGGAATCCGAACCGCTGCTGAGGGATTTCAACCTGCACATCAACGCGGGTGAAACGATCGCGCTGGTCGGTGAAACCGGTGCAGGCAAGAGCACGATCGTCAACCTGATCTGCCGCTTCTACGAGCCAAAAAACGGACGGATCCTGATCGATGGCAAGGATTATCGGGAGCGCTCGCAACTGTGGCTGCAATCCTCCTTAGGCTATGTGCTGCAAAGCCCCCATCTGTTCTCCGGAACGATTCGCGATAACATCCGCTTCGGCTGCCCAGATGCGGACGACGAGCGCGTGCGGCGCGCTGCCGCGATGGTCCATGCGGACGAGTTCATTGAACGGCAGCCGAAGGGTTACGACACCGAAGTCGGCGAAGGCGGCGTGCGTCTTTCGACGGGACAGAAGCAGCTCATTTCGTTTGCGCGCGTCATTCTTGCCGATCCGCAGATCTTCGTTCTTGACGAGGCGACCAGCTCCATCGACACAGAAACGGAACAGCTGATCCAGAACGCAATCACTGAGGTTCTGAAGGACCGCACCAGTATCGTGGTGGCGCACCGCCTTTCCACGATCCGCAATGCGGACCGCATTCTTGTCATCCGAGACGGCGCAATCGTCGAACAGGGCGATCATGAAACGCTGCTGCGATTGGGCGGATACTATCACGATCTCTACATGCATCAGTACCGCGAGGACGCAATGCAGGAAGCGCTGAAGTGACAGCCCTCAGTCACCTTACGGTTTCACTCCGCTGCGCTTCGTTTCAGCGGTAGATCGCACGCTCTCCGCGCGTACCTTCGACAGCTTCCCCTGCGCAGTGGCGTCAAGAACAGACACTCCGTTCTGAGATCCTTCGCTGTCGCTCAGAATGACAACCTCGTTATTTCCTGTTATTCTGAGGCTTTGCCGAAAAATCTCTGAACGAAAATGCAAAAGCGGCCGGGATTTCCGACCGCTTCTTTCTTTGACGCCGTTATATGTACTTGACCTGCAGCGTGCCGAAGTTGACGTCGCTGCGGATGATGATCGTTTGCACCGCGTCCGGATCGGGATCGCCGAGCACCGCAAAGGACGCAAACGCCGTGTCGGACGATTTGACAAGCTTCACGCATTTGGGCAGCAGAACCGTCAGACTGCCGAAATTCTGATCGACGCGCAGCAGGCAGTTTGGAGCAAAGCTGCGGACGTTCGTCAGATCGACCGTGTACTGACCGAAGTTCATGTCGACGCTGCCGCCGTTGAAAACGTCGTGGTCGTAATTTACGACGCACGAACCGAAGCTCATATCCGCTTTGAGGTAGTTGTTGTCCTGATTGACCTCCAGTACCGGCGTACGGTTCTCATTGTCCTGTCCGTGGTCTTTTTTGATACTGAAGATCAGGTGCTTTTTTCCGATAATCGTCATCACAAGCAGGATGATCGCAAAGACCAGAACATACACATACCATTTGATCGACGGCAGATGCAGCGCCGGGAAGCAGGTCATAAACTCGTATACGCCTACCAGCATCATCACGGAGCCGAACGCGATATGCTCACGGACGCTGATTAGTCCGACCGTGAAGATGATCAGCGGCCAGACGTAATCCCACGCGCCGATCTCCTCTGCAGGAATATCCGCAAACAGCGGCGTCGTCGCACGAAGCACGAACAGCAGACAGATGAGGATCGCACCGATGCAGAACGCAATGGTCCCCCACCTTGCACTGTCCCTGTGCTTGTTCCATTCCCAGGTGAACGGGCGGTTCTTCTTTGCCTCGTCTTTCGGCATCTCATCCTTATCTAAAATAATGACATGCGGCTCGATCGGCTTGACGCCTAAAAGCTCGTCGACCGTGACGCCGAGAATATCGGCAAGCAGCGGTAAAAGCGTGATGTCCGGGCAGCTGATATCGTTTTCCCATTTGGATACCGCCTGTGCGGAGACGCCGACCTTTTCAGCCAACTGTTCCTGCGTGAGTCCCTTTTCTTTTCTGAGTTGGGCAATGCGCTTGCCGAGCGTTTCTTTTTGTTGTTCCATGAAAGGTTTCCTCCTTCTTTCGATGGCTGAAGCATATCAAATTCCGTTCGGTTGTACCACCGACTGTCGGTTGAATTCCGAATTTTTTCTCAACCCTGTCGGTTGAGTTCGCATTTTTCGCTCTCTACAGTCGGTTGAGTCGGTCAAAATTGCTCTCTACCTTCGGTTGTATCGATCGATTTCACGGATATTTTACCGATTTTATTTACAAAGGTCAAGAAAAACAGTATAATAAATAGTTGATAAACGGAGGAAGTATTATGGCACTGCGCAACATTCGAAAATATGAAGATCCTGCGCTTTATAAGGTATGCAAGCAGGTAAACAAGTTTGACGCAAAGCTCGGTCAGCTGATCGACGACATGATCGAGACGATGAACGACGCGGACGGCGTCGGTCTTGCCGCGCCGCAGGTCGGCGTGCTGCGCCGCGTTGTGGTGATCGATGTGGGCGACGGCCCGGTGGAGCTGATCAATCCGATCATTCTCGATTCATCCGGCGAGCAGGGCGGCATGGAGGGCTGTCTCTCATTCCCCGGCGAAAGCGGCTACGTCGTGCGTCCGAACTGGGTCAGGGTCGAAGCGTACGACCGGCACGGCGATCTCTACGAATACGAAGGCGAAGGGCTGTTTGCCCGCGCCGTTTTCCACGAATGCGATCATCTTGACGGTAAGGTCTATAAACGTCTCGTCACCGAACCGCCCGCCGATTTTAAGGAGTAAGCATGCGCATCGCGTTTTTGGGCACACCGGAATTTGCACTTCCCTCGCTTGCGGCTTTGATCGCACGCGGCGATACCCTGTGCGTGTTTACGCAGCCGGACCGTCCGGTCGGACGCAAAGCCGTCCTCACACCGCCTCCGGTCAAGGTGCTGGCGCAAAGTCACAATGTGCCTGTGTATCAGTTTGAAAAGATCCGTTCCAAAGAAGGACGCGAGGCGATGGAAACGTTTGCGCCCGATCTTTGCGTGACCGCTGCGTTTGGACAGCTTTTGTCCGCAAAGAACCTTGCGATTCCGACGTACGGCACGATCAACGTGCACGGTTCGCTGCTGCCCAAGTTCCGCGGCGCTTCTCCGATCCAGAGCGCAATCATCGCAGGCGAGCCCGAAACCGGCGTCACGACCATGCTGACCGACATCGGCATGGACACCGGCGATATTCTGCTCACACGTTCGACGCCGATCGGTCCGAACGAGACCTACGGCGAGCTGTCCGACCGGCTTGCAGAGCTCGGCGCAGAGCTTTTGCTTGAAACGCTCGACGCGCTCGAGCACGGTACGCTGAAGCGTACCCCGCAGGACCCGGCACAGGCGACCGTCTGCCATATGCTGACCAAGGAGGACGGCAGGATCGATTTTCATAAGGATTGCCAAACCGTGCACGATCTCGTGCGCGGCACGAACCCGTGGCCTGCGGCGTTTGCCATGCTCGACGAGCAGCCGCTGAAGCTCTGGGAAACGCGGCGCTCGGACGCTTTGCTTGATGCGCCCGCCGGGACGCTTGCCGATCGCGGCGGAAGGCTCTATGTCCGCTGTGCCGACGGCGCATTGGAAATTCTCTCCCTGCAGGCAAGCGGCAAGAAACGCATGGACGCAGCGACGTTTTTGCGCGGATGCCCTCTGGGCGGAAAGACGCTATGCTGAAGGTGCGGCGCGCGGCGCTGGAAACGCTCGTCCGCATTCTGGAGGACGGCGCATATGCGAACCTTGCGTTGAAGGACGCGGCAAAAACGGTCGCGGCTTCGGACGTACCGTTTCTGTATGCGCTTGTCCATGAAACGATCGTAAAAAGCGCGTATCTTGATTTTGTGCTGTCGCATTGGTGCAAGCGGCAAAAGCGTACGGTGCGAAACCTCTTGCGCATGGCCGGGACGGAGCTGTTGTACCTGAACACGCCTGCGCATGCGGCGATCAACGAATCGGTGTCGCTGTGCCGCGAGGTCGGCAAGGCACAAAACGCGGGGTTTGTGAACGCAATCCTTCGCCGCCTCGACCGTGAGCGCAATGCGCTGCCCCCGCTGCCCGACAATCCTGTTGAACGGCTGTCGATCTTCTACGGCTTCCCTGCCCCGTTTGTGCGCGAATGGATGGAAGCCTACGGCGCGGCCGAGACGGAAGCGCTGCTTTCCCGCCCGCCCTTGGGCACGGAGGTGCGCGCACAGTATCCGTTTACGACGGAGGAGCTGCTCGCGGCATTGCCGGTCCGCGCGGAGCGTACCAAACTCGACCCGAACGGCGTCCGGCTTTTGAAAAGCTTCGATCTCGAACACAGCGAGCTGTTCATAAGCGGAAAGCTTGCGGTGCAGAACGAAGGCGCGATGCTGATCTGCCGCGCGCTCGGCAGCGTCAAGGGCAAGCGCATCCTCGATGCATGCGCTGCGCCTGGCGGCAAAACGGCGTATCTCGCTTCACTTTCCGAAAACACAGCGGAGCTCGTCGCATGGGAGCTGCATCCGCATCGCAAAGCCCTGCTTGACGCGACGCTGAAGCGCTTGCACGTTGCGGCCGAAACTGCCTGCATCGACGCGTGCGAGCCGGTTGCGGCATGTGAAAACGCGTTTGACGCGGTTCTTCTGGACGTACCGTGCAGCGGCTTCGGACTGCTGGCGGACAAACCCGATGTGCGTCTCAAAAAGAGCGAGGAAACGATCGCGGAGCTTGTGCATACGCAGGACCGGCTGCTCGACGTCTGTTCACGTTATGTGCGCAGCGACGGCGTGCTGGTCTATGCGACCTGTACGATCTCCGAGCGCGAAAACAGCGCGCGCGTCCGCGCTTTTTTGAACACGCATCCGGCGTTCCGGCTCGAGGAGGAGCGGCAGCTTTTGCCGACGCGCGACGGTACAAACGGATTCTATTTTGCAAGATTGAAGAGAGGCTGAACGATGTACTGGATGGACATGAACGCGCAGGAGATCGCCGACGCCGTCGGCGCGTTTGGCGTGCCAAAATTCCGCATCGCGCAGGTGCAGGAGTGGCTCAAAAAGGGTGTGCGCCCGGCAGAGATGACCAATCTGCCCAAAGCGCTCAGAGAGCATCTCTCCTCCATCCCCTTCGGCGGCGCAACAATCTTTGACAAACGCGTATCCCAAAAGGACGGCACAGTCAAGTATCTCTTTGAACTGGAGGACGGCAATCTGGTCGAAGGCGTTCTGATGCGCTATCATTACGGCAATACGGTCTGCCTCTCGACGCAGGTTGGCTGCAACATGGGCTGTAAATTCTGCGCAAGCACGCTCGAAGGCTGCGTGCGCTCGCTGCGGCCGGGAGAGATGCTTTCGTTTCTGGCGGAGATCGAGCGTGACGAACCGCCTGCCGCGGATAAGCCGCGCACGGTGACGAACATCGTTCTGATGGGCAGCGGCGAGCCTTTGGACAATTACGACAACGTAGTCACATTTTTGAAGCGCGTCACAAGCCCGGACGGGCCGAACATCAGCGCGCGCAACATTTCGCTTTCCACCTGCGGACTCGTACCGAAGATCTATACGTTCATCGACGATGCGCCGCATGTAACGCTATCAATCTCGCTGCATGCGCACAGCAACGAAACGCGCAGTGCTTTGATGCCGGTCAACCGGGCATACCCGATCGAGCAGGTGCTGGAGGCAGCGAAAACGTATGCCGTTCGCACCGGTCGGCGCGTGGTGTTCGAATACGCGCTGATCGGCGGCGTGAACGATTCGGAGGCGGACGCAAAGGCGCTCGCCGCAAAGCTCAAGGGTATTTTGTGCCACGTCAATCTGATTCCGCTGAATCCGGTTAAGGAACGCGGCTTGAACGGCGTAACGCGGGAACATGCGCACCGCTTCCAGAGTTGGCTGGAGGCTGAACACATTTCGGCAACGGTGCGTCGGGAAATGGGCGTCGATATCGAAGGCGCTTGCGGACAACTTCGAAGGAGGGTTCTCAATGAAATGCGCGGGTAGAACGGAAACGGGTCTTCGCTCTCAAAACGAAGACAGCTATCTCATTCTGAATACGGAATCGGTGCATGCCGTTGCGGTGTCGGACGGCATGGGCGGACACCGTGCGGGCGAAACGGCGAGCGCAACTGCGATCGCAACGCTGTCCGAACGGCTGAACGCATGCAATGACGAATGGGAGGCTGCGCTGTCAAACGCGTTCCGTGAGGCGAATACGGCGGTGCATACCCTTGCGCAGTCGGATGATTCGATGTTCGGCATGGGCTGCACGCTCGTAGCAGCCGTCTATGACGATACGCATTTTGTCGCGGCAAATGTCGGCGATTCGCGGCTCTACCACTTTGACGGTACATCGATCCGGCAGGTCACGCATGACCATTCGTTTGTGGCCGAGCTGGTGCGCCGCGGCATCATCACATCCGAGGAAGCAAAGACGCATCCGCGCCGCAATCTGATCACCCGGGCGATCGGCACGGAATCGCGCGTGGCCTCTGATATCTTTCCCTGCGAGTGGAAACGGGGCGATATGCTCCTGCTCTGCTCGGACGGGCTCTGCGGCGTGTTAAGCGATGCGGAAACGGCGGCATACCTGCGCAACAGCACCGATCTCGACGCGACCTGCGCCGCTTTGATTTCCCGCGCGCTGGCTCTCGGCAGCCGTGACAACATCACCGTGGTACTGGTTCAAAACGACGGAGGCAACGCATGATCGGTACGATCCTCGACCGCAAATATCGCATCGTCGAGCTCATCGGCTCGGGCGGCATGGCGATGGTCTATAAGGCGATCAATATGAGCAACCGCCGTATCGTCGCGGTGAAGATGCTCAAAGAAGAATACAAAAATGACGCAGAGTTTTTGCGGCGGTTTCAACGCGAAGCAAGCGCGATCCTGAACCTTTCGCATGAGAACATCGTCCGTGCGTACGGCGTGGGCTCGCATAACGATCTGCCCTACCTCGTCATGGAGTATGTCGAGGGCCATACCCTGAAAAGCCTGATCGAGAAAAACGGCGCGCTGCCGGTGCGTACCGCAATCGGCATTACCTGCCAGATCCTTGACGCTCTGAGCGCCGCGCATGCGCACGGCATCATCCACCGCGACGTCAAGCCGCAGAACGTAATCGTCACCGACAAGGGGCGCGTCAAGCTTGCGGACTTCGGCATTGCGCGCGAGGTCAAGGCAACGACCGTCACGTTCTCGGGACAAAAGGTTTTGGGCTCGGTCCACTACATCTCGCCCGAGCAGGCAAAGGGTACGATCGCGCATGAGGAGAGCGATCTCTATTCGGTCGGCGTCTGTCTCTATGAGATGCTGACCGGCTCTGTGCCGTTTGATTCGGATTCGACGGTCACTGTCGCCCTGATGCATTTACAGGACAAACCCGTACCGCCGGTCGAAAAGAACCCGGACATTCCGCCTGCACTGAATGACATCGTTCTGAAAGCGCTTGAAAAAGAGCCTGAAAACCGCTACCGCACCGCGCGCGCCATGCGGACCGATCTCGTGCGCTCGCTGTCCGATCCGAACGGAACGTTTGTACATGACACGGAGAGCAAGCAAAAGAGCGGCGTCAAGCGTCCGTCGGTCTATCTGCTGATCTCGCTGTGTGTGTTTATTCCGATCCTGCTGATCGGCATATTCGTCCTGATCTATTTTACATCGTGCCGCGCAACGATCCCGGAAGTTCCGCAAACGGACGAATCGGATCTGCGTCCGCAGATCACGGTGACCGCCGCGCCGGAAGCGACGCCCGAACCGACCGCGATCCCCAACGACGTCCGCACGCTTCCGAGCGTGATGGGCACACAGCTGGACGACGCGCTGCGCACGCTCAACGAAGCCGGGTTTAAAAACCTGACCGTACGTCTGATCACCGAATCGAGCCTCGCAAAGTCCAACAACGTCGTGACGGCGCAGACGCCGGCTTCGTATACTTTCGTCGATCCCACTTCCCCGGTCCGGCTGACCGTCTACCGCATGTCGCTCGGCAATTACAAGGCGGACGTTTCGTTCACACTGCCGCAGCTCTCTCAGGAAGAGGAGTCGACGATCGAGATCGGCTACGACACGGTCAATTACGAGAACATTCCGTACCGCGTAATCCTCTACACCACCCAGCGCGCATATGAAAGCACCGAGTCCGCGATCTCGCTCACGGTCAGCGGATATGAACCTGTAACGCGGTCGCTGGTCCTTCTAGTGAACGGCGAGGTAGCGGCGACCCAATCCGTTACATTCACACTCAAATGACGGAATACGGTTTGCTGTTGAAAGGCGTCGGCAGCTTCTACAAGGTGCTGACCGATACGGGTGAATCCGTCACCTGCAAAGCGAAGGGCGCGTTCCGGAAGGAAGGCCTTGTGCCGACCGTCGGCGATCGCGTCGGAGTTGAGCGGCAGTCGAGCGGGTATGCAAAGCTTTCGGAGATCCTCCCGCGCAAGAATCTCTCGGTCCGTCCCGCCGTGGCGAACATCGATCAGCTTCTGATCGTGGTCTCCGCTTCCGCACCGCAACCGGACTGGATGCTGATGGACCGTCTGCTCATCGCTGCGATGCGCATGGGCGTGAAACCGATTCCGGTCCTGAACAAGATCGACGCGGGCAGCGAAGCAATCAAAGAACAGTTTCTGCACGAATACCATGCGTTCGAAACGCTGACGCTCAGCGCTGCAACCGGCGAAGGGCTCGATGCGTTAAGGACAAGGCTTCCGGGAAAGGTCACGTGCTTTGCCGGACAATCGGCCGTCGGGAAATCGTCGATCCTGAACGCGCTGTTCCCCAATCTGAACCTGCAGACCGGCGGTCTTTCCGAAAAAACCGAGCGCGGTCGGCACACGACGCGGCATGCCGAGCTTTGGCCGTACGCGGGCGGCGCGGTGCTGGATACGCCGGGTTTCTCTCTGTTTGAAACGGAATGTCTCGAGCAGGAAGAGCTGGACAAATGCTATCCGGAGTTTCGAGACGCTGAGCCCTGCCGGTTTCCAGGATGCATGCACATTTCCGAACCGGACTGCGGCGTCAAGCCGCTGCTTGAAACGGGCGTGCTCACAGCAGAACGCTATACGCGATACATCGAGATCGCAAAAGACTATCAACTCAGGAGGAAACACCGATATGACTAAGATCGCACCGTCGATTCTCTCCGCCGACTTTGCCGCAATGGGCAAAGCGGTCGCCGCGCTGAAGGAGCAAGGCGCGGACTGGGTACACTTTGACGTGATGGACGGCAACTTTGTACCGAACATCACCTTCGGCCCGGGCATGTGCAAG
>CALFIV010000040.1 GCA_937877295.1 uncultured Clostridia bacterium | reverse complement strand
CGTGATCGTGTCCGCCATCTGGATGGAATTGACATAGGCGGTGAAGCCGTAGTACGTGCCGGACGGGTTCGTGTAGCTCGCGTTATAGTCGGCGCGATCCGTGATCGTGCCTTTTCCGCTGATATCGAACGTTACATAGCTCGCTGCTCTCTGTTCTTCCGTCAGCATGCTCAGATCCATGAAGAAGTTGATGCCGATCTTGCCCGAAAGCACCAGTGAGTGCGTCTTGAATGCAGGCGTCTGTACCACGGGAACTGCAATGTACAGATAGCCATAATGCCAGCCGTCGCCGCCCTGGCCGTCCGGACGGAAGTATACCGTCACATTGCCTGCCTGATTTGCGCCGACGATGTAGTTGTTGCCCATACCGTCGGGATACCAGCCGAGGATGGTGGTGACGTCGTCAACAACTTCTGCCTGAACCGCCTTGAACTCGTCGCCTTCCGCGAGCGTGATCGCCAGCATGTACTCTGCAGCGTTTTCGGGGTTCGCCGCGAACTTGTGCTCAGCGGTTACATCCGTCCAGCCATCCAGACCGATCAGATAGTAGCCGAGGATACCGGTCTTGGTCTGCACTTCGAACGCTTCGTTTACGAACGTTGCGGTGTAGGTGACGGTTTCGCCTTCTACCGTGCGGACCGCGATGACCGACTCGGTCTCGGTGTGCTCGTCGTTGTTCGCGCAGACGCGGGTTGCGGTGCACTTCCAATCGTCGCCGTCCTTAACCCATTCGTAAGTCGGATCAGCCCAATCATGCTCGCCGCCAGTGATCGTGATCGTCTCAAACTCATCGAGTTCGACGTCTTCGCCGCGCTCAAGCGTAGTGACAGTCACTTCCGCTTCATCGCAAGTATCCGCGGTGAATGTAGCGGTTGCAATCGTCGTTTTGGCGGGCAGAGCCGTTTCACCCTTCATGGCGTAGGCGACGGTGATGACGCCCTTGTCGTCGTGGTGGATGGAAACGAACAGGTTCTCCGCCGTGCCCTTTGCGCTGCTGACATAGGTCAGTACATCGGGATCGTAATCGACCGCGAACAGACCGTTCAGGGATGCTTCGTTCTCGGAGAAGGTGATCGTGCCGTTGTCAAGCGCGCCGACTGCCGTACGACGTGCGCGGCTGACGCCGGCGCTCGCTTCGGGCTCTTCTTCGGTCGCTTCGGGCTCGACCGTCGGTTCTTCTTCAACAACCTCGGGCTCGACCGCCGGTTCTTCTTCGACGACTTCGGGCTCGACCGCCGGTTCTTCTTCAACAACGATCTCTTCGATCGCTGCAGGTTCTTCTTCAACCGCTTCGGTCGCAACAACCTTGCTGTTGAACTTCTCAGCTTCCGCCGCGAAGCGTGCCATGACGTCAGCGGTCATGAGCTCGTCGCGGGTTGCCTGCATCTGGATATTCGAGAGATCGATGTCCATGATCTCATCATTGTTATCCACGGATGCGGGAGCAACAGAGCCGTTCGTATAGAAGCCGGTTGCCGGCCATACGTTGTCGCCGAAGTCGCCTGCATGCCACATCGTCCAGTCGGAGACGCGGATGATGATCAGCTCGGCAAGGTCGCCGTCCTGATGACCCCAGTAGAGGTACGTGCCGTCATAGTACAGGTTCTGATACAGGAACGAGGTGCCGATGCCGGTTTCGAACTGCTTGGAAGGCGTCGAGAAGGAGAAACCGCTTCCGCTTGTATAAGACAAGGTCGACAGCCAAATGACGCCGTTCTCGTCGAGGAAATAGTACGTGCCACCATACGTACTGCGCGCTCTGCAGGCAATACCCGCATGGTACGCGTCGCCGG
>CALFIV010000039.1 GCA_937877295.1 uncultured Clostridia bacterium | reverse complement strand
GACTCGGTCCGCGCTGCCGAACGTTTCCCCAATATAGGTGCGGGCAGCCTTCTGCGCCTCGTCCGCAACGCGGACCGAGTCGGTACGGATATAGGTAATCAGACCCGTTGCGCCCTTCTTTCCGATCTCCACGCCCTCATAGAGCTGCTGCGCGATCATCATGGTGCGCTTGGTGGTGAAGCTGAGCTTTCTGGACGCATCCTGCTGCATGCTTGACGTTGTGAACGGCGGCGCGGCATGCTTGTGCTTCTCGCTCTTTTTGACCTCGGTCGCCGTGAAACCGGCGTCACCGACGCGCGCGATGATCGCGTTTGCCTGTGCTTCGTTTGTCAGATCGACCTTGTTGCCGTCCGTGCCGAAAAACCGCACGTCGACCGTCTTCTTGGCACTGACTCGCAGCTTTGCCGAAAGAATCCAGTATTCCTCCGGCAGGAACGCATTGATCTCATCCTCGCGGTCGCACACGATGCGCGTCGCAACCGACTGCACGCGGCCCGCGGAGAGGCCCTTGCGGATCTTGGCCCACAGGATCGGGCTGATCTTATAGCCTACGATACGGTCCAGAACGCGTCTTGCCTGCTGTGCGTCGACCAGATCCATATTGATCGCACGCGGGTTCTTCAGCGCTGCCTTGACCGCCGAGGACGTGATTTCATGGAACTCGATGCGGCACTTGCTCTTCGGATCGAGCTTCAGGATGTTTGCCAGATGCCACGAAATGGCTTCGCCTTCGCGGTCAGGGTCGGTTGCGAGAAGGATCTTGTCGGCTTCCTTCGCTTCCTTCTTGATGCGCTCCAGCACTTCGCCGCGGCCGCGCAGCGTGATGTATTTCGGTTCAAAGGCGTGTTCCACGTCCACGCCGAGCTGCGATTTCGGCAGATCGCGCACATGTCCGTTGGACGCCACGACCTTGTAACGGCTGCCCAAAAACTTGCCGATGGTTTTTGCCTTCGCCGGCGACTCAACGATCACCAGCGTGTTTTTTGTTTCCGCCATAGATAAACTCCTCTTCGGTTATTGATCGAACGTTACGATCGTATGAATGGTGTCGAGCGCATATACGCGCCCGGGAAGCTGCGTGACGACCTCAGAAAACTGCAGCTTCGTCAGCGCCGCGTTCAGCTCCTGCGCAGGGCAGTCGATCCAATCGAGCAGCTCGTCGACGTTCTTTTCGCCCTGCCGCAGCGCCATGTAAATCTGCTGGCCGACCTCGCCGAGCGACGTAAACGTCACCTGCTTCGCCGCGCCGTTTAAGGGATCGTCGCCCGCATCGTCGGTGAACTCCGAAAGAATGTCCGCCGCCGAGGTCACAGGCTTTGCCTCGCCGCGGGCAAGCATGCGGTTTGTGCCGGAGCTCATCGGGTCGGTGATCCGCCCCGGTACAGCAAAGATCTCCCTGCCCTGTTCCCGCGCACAGTCCGCCGTGATCGACGTGCCGCTGCGCTCCGCCGCTTCGACGACGACCAGCCCTCTTGCGATGCCGGACACGATGCGGTTGCGGATCGGGAAATTGTACGGCTGCGGCGCGGTTTTTGGCAAAAACTCCGTCACGACCGCGCCGTGCTGCGCCACCGCTTCGTACAGCGCGCGGTTTTCCGTGGGATACACCTGATCGATGCCGCACCCGATGACGCCGATGACCGCGCATTCCGGTCCGGTCGCCGCCGCCAGCGCGCCTTTGGCCGCCGCCGTATCGATGCCCGCCGCAAGTCCGGTGACGATCGTCGCACCGCGTTCGCAAAGCTGCCGTCCCAAAAGCTCTGCCACCTCGCGTCCGTACGTTGTGCAGTTGCGCGAGCCGACCATGGCGATCGGCAGCGGCAGGCATTCGGGCAGCTTGCCCTTCACAAACAGCAGCGACGGCGGGTCGTAGATCTCATTGAGCAGCGCCGGGTATACGTCCGATTCCGCCGTAACCACGGAGACGTTGTTCTTCTCAAGCCACCCGCAGTAGCGGTCTAAAAACTTCGCGTCCGCCGCGGACTTCATGCGCGCAAGCACCGTGTCGCGCACGTCGGAAAGCAGCGAAAGATCGCCTTTGACCGTTGCGTCATACGCCTCCTCGACGTCGCCGTAGCGTGAAAGGATCTCGTAGAACAAGCGCGGATTGCGGTTCGTCGCGTAGTTCAGCCACAGCCACAGTCGCGTATTCCCGTCCATGCGTACGTCTCCTCCCGTCCAAAATGTTTACGCAGTACATCATAACACGAACATTTCATGATTTCAATCCTATTATTATATGCAATTGTGACTTTCCTGCAACAAAAAAGGCTTCCCGACGGAGCGGGAAGCGATATGAAACATGCTGTGCAGTGATCTTACAGATTTTGAAGCATCGTCATCGAGCGATACTGGATCGCTTCGGCATAGTGCTCGGGAAGGATCTGTTCGCTTCCCGCAAGGTCCGCGATCGTGCGGGCAACCTTTAAGACGCGCTGATAGGCGCGCGCCGAGAGCTGCAGCTTTTGGAACGCGTTGCGCAAGAGCTGCTCGGACGCGCCGGTCGGATTGCAATAGCGGCGGATCAGCTCGCCATGCATCTCGGCGTTTGTGCGGATGCCGTCGTGAAAAAAGCGCTCCCTCTGCAATGCTCTCGCCTCGCTGACACGCGCGCGGACGGCGTCGGAGGATTCCGCCGGACGCCGGTCGGTGATCTCGCGATATCCGACCTCTGTCATTTCGATGTGCAGGTCGATGCGGTCCAAGAGCGGCCCGGAAATGCGGCCGGCATAGCGGCGTATCTGCGCGGCGGTGCATGTGCAAGGCTTGGTGCGCGAGCCGCGGTTGCCGCACGGACACGGGTTCATGGCCGC
>CALFIV010000038.1 GCA_937877295.1 uncultured Clostridia bacterium | reverse complement strand
CCTGTGAAAAATGCAACTTTTCCGCTGACAATGCCCGCCGGACGGAATAAAATAAGAGAAAGTATGAAGATCGAAAGATTTTCCGAAGGATAATTCTCAACCATTCTTCATTCTTCATATTTCAATCCTCATTTCATAAAAAGGAGGTGGCTGTCATGGATGCAGGCAGTAGTACCGGCTCTGCAAGCCCGCAATTGCGTGGGAATGCTTCGGAAGTGCCCCTATGGCGGCCGACCCTTTGCTGATCCCGTAAACGCGGGTCTTGCTCCTATATTCACATAAAGGAGGAAGACTGCTATGGCAAATTTAGCAACCGCAATTACCGCATTGATCGAATCCAAAAAATACGGAACGCTGCGCGACATTCTGATTACGATGAACGCTGCGGATATTGCCGCGCTCTTCGACGATCTTGAGCCGGAAATGCTGCCGCGTTTGTTCCGTCTGCTGCCCAAGGAGCTGGCGGCGGATACGTTCGTCGAGATGGACAGCGACTTGCAGGAGACGCTGATCAAGGGCTTCTCCGACAGCGAGCTCAAGGAGGTCATCGACGAGCTGTACATCGACGACGCCGTCGACATCGTGGAAGAGATGCCGGCAAACGTCGTAAAGCGCATCCTTGCGCAGGCCGATCCCGACACGCGCAAGCTGATCAACGAACTGTTGAAGTATCCGGACGATTCGGCGGGCTCCATGATGACGACGGAATACGTCGAGCTGCGTCCGAACATCACGGTTGAGGACGCCATCAAGGCGATCCGCCGTACCGGCATCGATAAGGAAACGATCAATATCTGCTACGTGACCCGCGCAGACCGTACGCTCTACGGATATGTCACCATCCGCAAGCTGATTCTTGCGCAGCCGGATATGCAGATCGGCGAACTGGCCGATCAGAACGTGATCTCCTGCAAGACGATGGACGATCAGGAGACCGTGGCGCAAATGCTTTCGAAATACGACCTCATCGCCATGCCGGTCGTGGACGGCGAAAACCGTCTCGTCGGTATCGTCACGGTCGACGACGCAATCGACGTCCTGCAGGAAGAGGCAACCGAGGACATCGAAAAGATGGCTGCTATTACGCCGTCCGACAAGCCGTACCTCAAGACCGGCGTGCTTTCGCTCTATGTGCACCGCATCCCATGGCTGTCCATTTTGATGATCGCTGCGATCTTCACTGAGCTGGTCATCAACCATTTCAGCAACCTGATGTCTGTGCAGTTTCAAGCGTTTATCAGCGCAATGCTGCTTGCCTGCATCCCGATGCTGATGGATACCGGCGGCAACGCCGGCAATCAGGCGTCTGTCACAATCATCCGCGGGCTGTCCCTCGGGGAGATCGAATTCTCCGATCTGCCCCGCGTGATCTGGAAGGAGCTGCGCATTTCGCTGCTTGCAGGCGCAACGCTTGCTGTCGTCAACTTCGGTAAGATGATGCTGATGTACGTGATTACCTATCACAACAGCTTCAACAATCAGTTTGTGCCGTACCTGCTGATCGCGGTCACCGTCTCCATTGCACTGATGAGCACCGTCGTCCTCGCAAAGTTCATCGGCTGCACGCTGCCGATCCTTGCAAAGAAGGTCGGCTTTGACCCTGCGGTCATGGCCGGTCCGTTCATCACAACGATCGTCGATGTCACCTCTCTGCTGCTGCTGTTCGGCCTTGCGCTGATGATCGTCCCGAAACTGTAACAATTGTATAAAAGAGCTGCCGAAACATTCCGGCAGCTCTTTTCCCGGCAACAATTCGGATGGGCCGCGTCCGGTTCTGCGTACGCGGGGTGTGTGATGGAGTTCCATTTGCACGCATGCCGATGCAGTCCATCCGAATTGTTGCCTTTTCTGCTCTCTTTTGAGCGTTCTAACGATAACACTCTTTACAAAAATTGTCAACGGTTTGCGCATGTTTTTTGAATATTTCCGGTTTTCTGTCAAATTATATACAATATTTTGCCGGTCGTCGGCATCAAAAAAGAGCTGTCCGAACGGATTCGAAACAGCTCTGTTACGCTTGCCGATCAATCGACCGTGATCAGTTCATACCCGTTTTCGGCAGAAACGACCGTATCGGTTTTATGCAGCGAATCGACGACGACGGTCTTCGGCGCATCCACAGCAATATACGCTGCCGAAATCTGCTTTGAGGCGAGCTCCGAGACGGTCTGCTCCGCTTTCTCATACGGCGCTGCATAAAGAGACAGTGCAGAAAGCGCAGTTCCTACGATGTCGCCCGCTGAGGACACGGACCAAGCGGTCAGAATCCAGCGGTTCGGTTCTTCATCCGGGCCGGGATACGGATGACGCAGAATTCCGTCGATCGTATAATACCCGTTGTCACCGTTGGAGAACGAGCGCAGCACGCAGCATGCGTTGCCCCCTCCGATGGTAAAGCCGGCAGCCGGCGTCAGCCGATCATTTTCGTATCCATACACGACAATCTGCGCACTTTCGGTATCGGGCAGCATGACGGTCAGACCGTCGACGGTCATAAAGTATCCCTGTGTCATCCCGTTATCTGCGAGCTTATGATATACATAGCGCAGCGTATACGCCTCGCGCAGCAATCCGAGGTCCAGAACCGGCGCTTCGATTTCATATTTGTTCATCGTCGCGCGGTACGCGTCGGATACTTCCAGTCGAACGGTATGCGTTGATGCGTCGACAAACACCAATCGAACCGCACCCGGCTTACGCGCTGCGTCCCGTGCCGCTTGCATACGCTCCCGCTGGAACGCATCGCGGATGGGGTCAAACGCCTCCGGCTCTTCCAGATACAACGCTTCCGTCCACAACGCACGCAATGCGCCGTCAAAGATCGAGATCTCCGTTCCTTCGCAGCGCGCCGCCGCATCGGAAAGGATCTCGTACAACTCTGCGGGCAATGCCACGTCCTCGCCGATATGCCCGTTCAGCGTCGCGAGATTGACATATCCGTCATAGGTTTCCAACGGATCGAGCAGCCGGGAAATCCGACCGAGTGATTCCGAATACAAGCTGTTGATCTTTGTGAGATTTGTTTTGATCTCATTGCTGCTGCCATCGATATAGCAGTAGAAAGAATACCCGTTTGCATATGTCGGCGCAGTTTCATCGTTCGTCGCTTTAACCTCATAATAACCTGTTTCTCTGTTGGTCAGATGATAGAACCCGATGCCGAAGGCAACGACGCCGACCACGAACGCAAGGATAAACAGGACGAACCGCAGTTTGATATGTTTTCCGCTGACTTCCACTTCCATGATGATCCATCCTCCGAAAAAGGCAGCCGACCGCTTAACGACCGGCTGCCATGGATTGCTGTGCTTTACTCGTTTGCAAAGCGGATCTTTTTGTACGCTTCGATTTCCGACGGGCTGCCGAACACCTTATGTCCGTTGCCGAGATCCACGAGCTCCGGCTGTTCCTTGGAATAGTCGTGCATTTTGCTCGGTTCGTAGACGAACAGCTTTTTGTTCTTCTCGATGATCGGATCGGGCACCGGAATCGCCGACATCAGCGACTTGGTGTACGGATGCAGCGGGTACTTGAACAGCTCTTCGCTCTCTGCGATCTCCATAATGCGTCCCTTGTAGATAACGACGATACGGTCGCTGATGAAGCGGACGATGGAGAGGTCGTGCGCGATGAACAAATACGTGAGTCCGCGCTCCTGCTGGAACTTCTTCAACAGGTTCAGAACCTGCGCACGGATGGACATATCCAGTGCGGAAATCGGTTCGTCCGCAATGATGAATTCAGGCTCCATGACGACGGAACGCGCGACGCCGACTCTCTGACGCTGACCGCCGGAAAACTCGTGCGGATAGCGGGTCAGATGCTCGGGCAGCAGGCCGACTTCCTTGGTGATCTGCTCCACCTTCGCCATACGGTCCTTCTCATCCTTGTAGAGATGGAAGTTGTAGAGACCTTCGGAGATGATGTACTCGATCGTTGCGCGCTCGTTCAGCGACGCCGCAGGATCTTGGAAGATCATCTGAATCTTACGGATGACCTCGCGGTCCGCCTTGCGGGACAGTTTGCCGGAAATGCGCTTGCCGTCATAGTAGATCGCGCCGGCAGAGCACGGGTTGATGCGGATGATCGCGCGGCCGATGGTCGTCTTGCCCGAACCGGATTCGCCGACCAGTGAAAGCGTTTCACCCTTGTAGATATCAAAGCTGACATTGTTGACTGCTTTGAACGCCTTTTTGCCGTGACCGAAGACAACGTCCAGGTTCTGGATCGACAATAATACTTTTTTATCGTTCTGTTCCATATGCTGTCTCCTTACTCTGCAAATTCCACATGGCTCTTCAGCATCTTTTCATGCAAGTTCTGGATCGAAACGGGTTTGTCGATCTTCGGCGAGCGCGGATCCAGCAGCCAAGTCTTTGCATAATGGGTCTCGGACACCTGGAACATCGGCGGTTCTTCCTCGAGGTCGATCTTCATTGCGTAACGGTTACGCGGTGCAAACGCGTCGCCCTTGATCTTGTTGTACAGGGACGGCGGCGTGCCCGGGATCGAGAACAGGTCTGTGCCCTTTTCACTCAGCTGCGGCAGCGAGGAAAGCAGCGCCCATGTGTACGGATGCCGCGGATCGTAGAAGATATCCTCAACCGAGCCGAGCTCCACGATCTGGCCTGCATAAAGCACCGCAACGCGCTCTGCGACGTTTGCGACAACGCCGAGGTCGTGCGTGATGTAGACGGTGGTAAAGCCGAGTTCGTGCTGCAGATCCTTGATCAGCTTGATGATCTGTGCCTGAATGGTCACGTCCAAAGCCGTGGTCGGCTCGTCGCAGATCAGGATCTTCGGCTGGCAGGACAGCGCGATCGCGATGACGATACGCTGGCGCATGCCGCCGGAATACTCGAACGGATAGTCGTCAAAGCGCTTCTCCGGTTCGGGGATACCGACCTTTCCCATGATATCAAGCGTGCGGCGCTTGGCTTCCTCCTTGGAGCACTTCTGGTGCTTCAGAATGACCGTCATAATCTGCTTGCCGATCGGGATGATCGGGTTCAGCGACGTCATAGGATCCTGGAAGACCGTTGCAATGCGGCGGCCGCGGATCTTCTGCCAGTCTTCGGTGTACTTGACCTTGGCGCAGTCGATGATGGCGTACCCGTGCAGAATGCCCTTTTCCTCATCGAGGGAACGGTATTCAACGCGGAACGTCGCGACCTCAAAGATCTTGTTGAGCACGTCGGGATTGTTGAGATCCTCGCCGGTCTGCATCGCGAGCTTGAACGCTTTGCGCAGCTTGATGATGAACTTGATCTGATCACGTGCCGGATAGCGGCCGATCGAGAGCAAAATATCCTTCGCGATCTTGTCGTTGCGTGCGAGCACTTCATCGCTGAGGCCGTTCGGATTGCCTTCCTTATCGGGCGTTGCAATCTTCTGCGCAATCGACGCTTTCAGCGCTTTCAGTTCATCCTCGTCCTGCTGACGGCGCGCTGCATCTTCTGCATACGCCTTCTTGCGGGCGGCAATGATGCCGTCGCGTTCTGCTGTAAGCGCATCGCGCGAGGTTGTCAGCGACTTGATCTTCGCCGTAGTCTTCTCAATCTCCGGCGCGTCCTCTTTGCTGCGCGAATCGAGCGTTTGCAGGTAGTTCTTCTTGTCGACGATGTCGTCGGACAGGCTCTTGATGCGGACGGTATAATCCGCTTCCTCATCCTGACTCAGATTCTGCGCCGCCTGAATTTCTCTCTTCTTCTCGAGCAGCTTGTTGTAATCCGCCGCGCCGCGTTCGTTGACCGACAGCTTGTTCAACATGTTGCGCAGATAATTCAGAAGCGACTTATTGTACGACGTCAGCTTGACGTTGGTTTCCGCGATATCGTCGTCTGCGAGGATGATCGTACCGTCGGAGATGAAGCCGTTTGTTTCGAGCATGCCCGCAAAGGTCTTGGTCAGGACGGATTTGCCCGATCCGGACTCGCCGACGATCGCAAGCGATTCGTTTTCATACACATCCAGCGAAACGTGACGGATCGCCGTCAGAATACGGCCGCGGACGTTGAACTTGACTTCGACGTTCTTCAAGGAGAGCAGAACTTTTCTTTCATTCGTTTCCATGTTCCTACCTCCTTACATATGCGTTCTGGGGTCGGTTGCGTCCGCCAGATTCTGACCCAGCAGATACAGAATGATCGTGACGAGCGAAGCCACGATGACTGGCGGCCAGAATGCCCACGGGAACGTGCGGAACGCGGTTTGTGCCGAGGAAATCATGCGGCCGAGCGACGGGACCGTCGCGCTGAGACCGATGCCGATGAAGGAAAGATAAACCTCCATCGAGATGTAACCCGGCAGCTCGGTTGCCAGCAGCGTCACGATAACCGACGTCAGATACGGCAGAATGTTCTTGGACACCACGCGCGTGATCGGCGTGCCGAGGCAGCGGGACGCGAGCGAATACTCACGGTCGCGGATGATCATGACCTGCGTACGGAAGAAGTACGCGATGCCCATCCAGCCAGTGATTGTCAGCGCGAAGATGAAGCTGCCGAAGCCGGAGCCGACAATGTACACGAGAACGGAAACGAGCAGCAGATACGGTACGTTTGCAACAATGTTGTAAATGACCAGCATGACTGCGTCGAACTTCTTGGAATAGCCCCAGATCGCACCCATGACAATACCGACCACCATGTTGATTGCGGCGCAAGCCATAGCAAGCAGCAAGGACGTTCTCGCCGAGGCGAAGATGCCGTAGAAGATCGAATTCCCCATTGCTCCTGTGCCGAACAGCCATTTCAGCGAGAATCCGCCGAAATACTGCATCGCTTTTTGCGGGCTGAGGTTGAACGTCGCCGAATCCATGACGTTTTCCATCGGATCGTACGGACAAATGACCGGAACGATGAACGAGGAAAGCAGGATCAGAATAAATGCGGCAATCAGGAAGATGTTGATTTTCTTGCGGAAGAACACGCGCGCAACGGATTTCCAATAGGAGTAACGCGGCGCGATGATCTTCTCGGACGCAATGGCGTCATTGCCGATCATGACGAATTTTTCTTCGTTATTCATGGTATTCACCGTCTTTTCCATCATCTTCCGCCACCTCCTTCACTGGAGAGCTTGATCCGCGGATCGTATGCCGCAAGCAGGATGTCGCCGAGGATCAACGATATAATGGACAGCGTTGTGTAGAACACAGTACAGGCGACAATCACGCCGTTATCATGCGAGTTGATTGCGGTGATCAGCAGGTTGCCGACGCCGGGAACACCGTATACACGTTCCGTAATCAGCGCGCCGGTCAAGCAGCCCAGAATGTTCGCCGGAATGCCGTGTACGATCGGAATGATTGCGTTGCGGGAAATATGCGTGTTGTAAATCTCACGTTCGGAGAGACCCTGCGACCGTGCGAACTTGACATAGTCGGAGTTCATCTGGTCGATCATGTAGCGTCTGGTCCATTTCATCAAGCTGCCGATCCACGGGAGCGCCAGAGAAATCGTCGGCATGATATACGCAACGATCTTGACCTCCGCAGTCGCAAACTTATACGGAAGCTTGAACGCCATGACCATGATCGCGGAGAACATGAAGATGTACGCCAGCGACGGAACTGCCATGATAAAGATGATATATGCGTTGCCGATCTTGTCGCCGATGCCATCCTTGTGCCGCGCCATCCAGATGCCGAGCGGTACGCCGAGCAGATACTGCAGCACCGTAGCCATCAAGCCGATGACGAACGAGGTTTCCAGAATCGACATGCCGGTGCGGTTATAGCTGTATACCGTATAGTTGTCGGGGAACAGCGCTCTGTCCGTTTCGCTCACAGTACCGCTGTTGTACCGGAGCGAGTGGAAGTCGATCGCAGTGTCGACGTACTCATCCGTTCCGAGCTGATTCGGATACTGCGTCCTTACGGTTTTCAGATCGCCCGTCGGATTGCCCATAACCTCGGTAATCTCCTGGCCGCGATAGGTCGTATACGAAGTGCCGAGATTCAAGTGGATCCAATTCTGATGGATGAACGGGAAGCGTCCGTCAAAATACAGCAGATATTTATGTGTCGTTCCCGAGCCGACGACCGCAAACATGCCCGAATAGGGATCTTTTTCAAAGCGGACGTACCGATCGGTCAGCGATTCGTCGTTGACGTCGTTCACCGTTTCGAATGTGATGAACCCTTTCACATAATCCCACAGGCGGAGGAAAACGCTGCGTTCGCGCTCTGCAATCAGATATGCATTGCCGCCCGGTTTGATTTTACCGGATTTATACGTCATCGGGGGGATATACTTGATGTTATATCCTTTTGACGCATATTCCTTTACAAACTCCTGTACCGATTCGTTGGACTGAAAATCGGAGGCGTTCTGGATCACATTTTTGTCGGCAATGAAGGCTGCGTCCTTGGTATATTCATCGCCGAGAAGCGCTTTGTACTTCGCCCCGAGGAATGTTGTGTAATCCGTAAAGTCCAGATATCCGTATTTCTGATACTGGATGTACTCATACACCGTACGGTCGTTCCCGTTTCTCTTATTCCAAACGTCGTCCATCTGGAAAATAACGTTTCTGTTGATACAGGTGTACACCAAAAACATTACCACCATCGTAACGACGAGGAGCGAGAAGATCGAGAATAGGATTCTCTTGGCCAGATATTTTTTCATTCTCTCACCATGCGAATAAGGTTTCCCTTACCCTCCCTCTCATGTTGTTGTTCGCAAAAGAACATCGACTCCGCCTGTACCCCGCTTTTCATGCGGCGCGGAGCTTCCTTTGCAGCGGTCCGTAAAAAGAATAGCGTAGTAAACTCGATAATAGTTCAGAAAACGCATAGGAGGAAGTACTCCTCCTATGCGTATTTTACGAATCCGTTTCGGATTCTTCCATTTTGAATTAGAAGAGACCCAGGATCTTCAGCATGTAGCCGCCTTCGGAGAGGAACGTGTCGAGGTAGGTCGACGGATCGCCGTAGTCGGGACCCCAGCCGGAACCGGTGAAGAGGTCGAAGTTGCCCGCTTCGCCGTTCGCCGCACGGTAGCCGGATGCATAGAAGTCTTCGGAAGTCGTCGCTTCAATCAGGTTGACAACGACGTTCTCTGCACCGAGCACATCCTCGATGGACTTCTTGACCGCATTCGCCTGCGCCGTGTTGTTATCGGACGCGGAGTAGTACTCGATGTCGATGTAGATCGGCCACGTTACGGTGTCGCCGAGCTCTGTCTTAGCAGCTTCGAGAGCAGCCTTAGCTTCTTCCGGATGATACCAGCCGTTGGTTGCGTCGGTTACGTCAACCGGGCTGCCGAACTGCTTGAGGTAGTACTGGACGATGTCGCCGTACATGGTGCCTGCCGGGAAGGTCATGCCGTTTTCATCGGTGTAATCCTCAGGAAGCGTGACGAACGTCGGCATGGTGTACATATTACGGAGAGACGTGAGCTTCAGATCTTCACCGCGGGTAACCGCATTCCAGGTTGCCTTGTCAAACGAGTACATGATGGAGAGACGGAAGTTCTTGTTCTGCATCGCCGTTGCAGTGTCGATCTTCTGCTGCTCGGTCTTCGGGGACTTCATCGCGCCGGACGGGAGCTCGAACGTACCACGGTTGAGGTTCAGACCGCCGAGGTAGGTGGTGGAGGTCGTCTCGGAGATGTAAGCGTACTTGTCGAACGTACCGTCCGTCTTCGCCTTGTCAAGCAAGCCGGAAGCTGCCGTCAGGGAGATGCCTGCATAGCGGCCGTTCAGCACTTCGTTGTAGGAAGCATCGGGGTTCTCGCCGTTGTCATAGACCCACTGGATGGAGTCGAGCTTCTGCTCTTCCGGCTTGTAGTAGTTCTCATTCTTCACGACCAGAATCTCAGAATCCTTCTGCAGCTTCTGGAGGAGGAACGGTCCGCAGTAAACCTGAGAAGCGACGTCCTCAGACTTGCCGTACTTATAGGTGTTGGTGTCTGCTCTTGCCGCGGTCAGTTCTTCTGCACCGTACACGCCGCCCTGTGCTTCATAGAAGCTCTTGCAAAGCGGGAGGAAGATGGAGTAGGTCAGCATCGTCGGGAAGTACGGCAGTGCATCGGTCAGCTCGACAACGAGGGTGTAATCGTCCGTCGCTTTGTAAGCAACGTCGTCCCAGCTGCCGCCTTCGAGGTATTCGGTTGCGCCGACGACAACGCCGTCAACCAGCCATTCGAGACCTTCCTTCGCGTCAAGCATGTGACGGAAGCCGGCTTCGAAGTCGTTTGCGGTCACTTCTGCATACTGTGCGCCTTCAGAGGTGTACCAGTATACGCCGTGACGGATGTGGAACGTATAGGTCTTGCCATCTTCGGAAGCTTCCCAGGATTCCGCCAGAGCGGGCTTCATCTGGCCGAGGTTGTTGTACTCAACAAGACCGTCTACGCAGTTGACCGTGATTTCGGTATCGGACTGCATGGAGGTGCCCAGCCAGTCGAGGGTTGCCGGAGCAGTGGCGAACGTAACGATGTAGTTCTTCTGGATGGTGTGGCCGTGTGCTTCGAGGATCGCTGCCGGATCGTATTCGCCTTCGCCGACCAGTGCCTTGTTCCAAGCTTCCTTCAGCTCTTCGCGCTCTTCCTTGGTGATCAGCTCATCGGACAGGATGACGCCCTTCCAGCGGTCGTCGTCGTTGCCCCAGTTGACGAACGGAACGGTGTGATACGCAACACGGGAGATCGAGTACGCACCGCCCTGAGTGCTCGTCGGGAACATCAGAGCCGCATCGAGGAACTCCGCTTCGATCTCAGCAAACATTGCATAACGCTTGGTGAGGTCCAATTCGGCCTTCGCAGCAGCATACTTCTCTGCCAGATTGCCGAGCTGCAGTTCGTAGATTTCCTCATCGTCCGCGCGCTCATACGTTACTTCCGGCACGTCAACGGTCGGCTCGTCGGGCGCTTTGGTCGGTTGGTTATTCACGACCTCAATCGGGGGCGTGGTGGCATCCACGTCGGCGGGCTTATTGGTGCATGCAACCGCGAACGGAAGCACCATCAGCAATGCCACGATAAGTGCCAAGATTTTTCTCATATCCTTATATTCCTCCTTTATAGATTTCGTATGAGAATACAATGATATTATAGAATTCCATATGCAATTTGTCAATACCCAAATCCGACGCGCAGACGTCCTGCGTTCATTTCTTTTCACAGGCTGCGGCAAAAAAAACGTCCCTTGGCTTGAACGCTTTTTTGTTCATTTGAGCGGTCTTGAAAGCGTTTGCTCGCATGCGCACGCATGTTTCTTTATAAATGAAAAATGATGATTCATGCAAAAAACCGCCGGTGCTTCGACCGACGGTTTGGGAACGTTTTTCAGCCTGCGATCTCGCTGAACAGAAACAGTCCGAGAAAGGCGGCGCAGGCGATGATCCATCCGGTATTGACAAAGAACGCCTTTGCATAGCGCGGATGATCGGACGGGATCGGCAAAAAGCGCCTGCGGTAGCGGATCAGGAAGATCACGCCGGTCACGAGCAGGCCGAGGACCAGCGGCACATAGAGCAGCATGATGATATCCTGCCAGTTGAACAGCTTCACGCCGTTGTACATCACGTCCTCTCTCTCCTGTGAAACGAGCTGCGCGACAAGTCCGCCGATCGTATTGACCGCCATGTGCAGCAGAACCGTGTAGCCGATGTTCTGCGTGCGGTAATAAATGATCCCGAACAGCACGCCGACGGGAAGCGCATAGAGAAACTGCGTGAGATTGCCGTGCATCAGCGCAAACAGCAGCGCGGAAAACAGGATTGCGGTGACCGGATGAAAGCCGCTCAGCCGGTCGATCATGGCTTTGCGGAAGAACAGCTCCTCCGCAACCGGTCCGACGACAGCCGTGCATACAAGCGTCACCAGCGGATGTACCGGCATGATCGCCTCGCCGACGATATCGGCAAGGCCGTCGCCGAGCAGTGCGCCGATCAGCCTGCCCGTCACGGCACCGGCATACATGAGTACAAATGCGCACGGCAGATAAAACAGCCAATTGCGCAGGGTCAGCGGCGTGCGCGCCGGCGTCGCAGCGTCCTTCGGCATGCGGTGCATCAGCAGCAGCCACGCAAGCGGCATGGCGATCAGATCGGTGCAGACCATGTTGGCGATCAGTGCAAGATCGGCGTCGCTCAAGAAGTCGATCCCGATCCTTGTGCGCAGATAGCTGTACGCAAACATCAGTGCGTATGCGATCAGACTCATCACGACCGTCGCGAACGCGCACCGCGACGCGGACCTGCGCGCCTGCCTGTGATCCGGATGGACCGGAAGTTCATACGATTCCATGTGTACGCCCCTATCGGATCTTGGCCAGCGCGTAATTTTGGTAATCCGGATCGTCGGTTACCTCGCGCCGCACGCAAAAGCTTTCCGGAATATGCACCGCAGCGTCCGGATCGGTCAGTTCGACCTGCAGCATCGCCATGTCCGGCCAGTTCGGATAGAAATCGACCTCATACGCCTGCGCGTCGTCCACGAGGCAGTAGCGCGTCTTACGAATCGGACGGCATGCGGGATCGGCCTCCATCATCAGCCGCTGATAATCGTCGAGCGAGAGCCGCTTTTCAGTTTCGATGCGGCTGCCGTCCGTACCGGTGCAATGCGTGGTCATATAATAAATGTAGCTTCCGTCGCTGCCGCGCATGCAGATGCGGCGCTTCTCGCCCTGCACGTCGGTGAGATACGTCTGAATGATCTCGACTCTGCGGCATGCCGGATGCGTCTCAAGCCACATGCGGTCGGGCTGATCGATCAAAAATCTTCTTGCATGCTCGAACGGCGCGGGCTTGCCCAAAGCCGTCATGACCTCACGCAGCAGCCGTACAAGCTTGCCGTTGAAGTCGGTGGAGTTGTCGATGATCCGAAGATGCGGGTGTCCCGCCCACGCAGCGAGCGTCTTGGCGTCGAGCTCGATCGCTTCCTCAAGCGTTTCCACGCGCGCGGTGTTGTTGTCGGTCGTATAAAACGCTTCCGCGCCCTTCGCGGCGGTCACCATATGGAATACCGCGTCGTATTTGTCGCGGAACGCGACTTCATTCTGGCCGAGCTCCTTGAGGATCGCGGCAAACTCCGCCTCGGTCATATAGGGCTTATCGTCCATCGAGCCGCGGTCGCAGACGATCACGACGTCGTCGGAAGCGCTCGCCTCCGCCGCCTGACGGTAGATCTGCTCGCGCAGAAGCTGATAGCGCACCTGTACGCGCTGAAAATCGAAGTTGGTTTTCGAGCTGCGCGCAGTCACGCCGCTGTTGTTGAGATCGGTACAGGTCTCGGGAATGAACATCACCGCATAACCGGCGTCGGTCAGCGCGTTCTGCAGCCAGCTCATAGCCGTCGTTTTACCGGCGCACGGTCCGCCCGTGATGACGATGGTATGGATCTGATTCGCTTGCTCCATAAATGCTCCCTTCATCAAAGCGTTTTCGACGGACGGGCACTGCCCGTCCCTACACGCAGCGGCGGATGCGATCCGCCCCTATTGCAACATAACAGCTAATTCATTCCATGTGTCATTCTGAGCCGCAGGCGAAGAATCTCTGAACGTTGCATGTTTCTTGCGCTC